>JADJDU010000008.1 GCA_016702505.1 Microthrixaceae bacterium | reverse complement strand
ACCGCCTGAACCCCGTCTCCGACGTAGGCCGCGGCCCGGTCCGCCCCCCAGGCCAGGTTCACTGCGGTGGGCCGGGCATCTCGTACGCGGGCCACCTGCCTGGCCAACTCCCCGGACGTCCAACCGCTCCGGGTCCCCTCGGCCACCGCCACGGCCACCCCGAATGCACCGGCGGCGCCGAGGGCTGGAGCCCCTGACCACCAGGCGCTCGATGGCGTCGACCACCTGATCGACGGTCGTGCACACCACCTGTTCCTCACGGCCGGGCAGAAGCGTCTGATCGATGAGCACCATGCCCGGCAGGACCCGTCCACCCAACCGACCGCCCGAATCTCTTCCAACCCCTGTCCCCTTCTTCACCGCCACCCAACGGAAGGCCCCGCACCGTAGCCGCGCCATCGCAAACGCCGGGTGGCTCTCGGCATTAGTCGGGCCAGGTCCCCGGGTTGCGGATGGTCAACGCTCGCCAGGGTCTGTCAAAGGGGGCAGGTCCAATACCGTCTGCGCAGCCAACTCGGCGGCATCGGTCCTCGACGGTCTCTAGGGTGCGGAGATGCCTCTGCCTCTACCCGCATCTGATCGGACCGCCATCGTCACCGGGGCTTCCTCGGGAATCGGTGAGGGGATCGCCAGAGAGCTGGCTCGACGTGGCCTGCAACGTGGTGCTGGTGGCTCGTTCGACGGACAAGTTGGAGGCCCTGGCGTCGGAGTTGTCCCGCGATGGCCGTCGGGCCGAGGTGTTGGGCGCCCACCTGTCCGATCGAGAGGTGCGGGCCGGCCTGACCGAGCGGGTGGAGGCGCTGGGCCTGACCCCCGACATCCTCGTCAACAACGCCGGGTTGTCCACCACCGGTCCGGTCCACGCTGCCGACCTGGCTGCCGAGATGAACATGATCGAGGTCGACGTGGTGGCGGTGGCCGACCTGTGCACCCGTTTCCTGCCCGGCATGGTGGAAAGGGACCGGGGAGCGATCCTCAATGTGGCCTCCACCGCCGCCTTTCAGCCACTCCCTGGTCAGGCCGGCTACGCCGCCTGCAAGGCGTTCGTCCTCTCCTACAGCCGGTCACTGCACGCCGAACTGGCTGGCACCGGCGTGTCGGTCACCGCTCTGTGCCCGGGCCCGGTCCACACCGGGTTCAGCGATGCTGCGGGCTTCACCAAAGAAGAAGCCGAAGGTGCGCTGCCCTCGTTCATGTGGGAGTCGGTCGAGTCGGTGGCCCGTTGCGGCATCAACGCCCTGGCCAAGGGCCACCCGGTGGCGATCCCCGGAACGGCAAACCAGTGGCAGCCATGGCCGCCCACCTCACCCCCAAGTCGATCCTGGCCCCACTCCTAGCCCGCCAGCACCCCGCCCTCCGCTCCCGTTGACCTGAAGGGTCCAAGCCCGAATCTGTGAAACCTGCAATGGCGTACTGGCCAGTGTTTCCCACCACGCCATAGTTCGTGACCTGACCTCGAGCTTCCCAGTCGTGTCCACGTCCGACTCAAGATCCGGCCCTCTGCCACCGTTGGAGCCCCTGCGGTACGCGTTCGCGCAGCTTGTTCGTGACCTGACGTCGAGCAGCCATGTCGATCTTGCCTTCCGTGAACCGGCAAGCGTTCTCCGGGGCCCGGGATCATGCGCTCAAAGTGCGTGAGGCATCAATCATCCCCAAGGGCTCAAAGTGTGTGAGGCAGGTCGAGTTCCTGTAAAGCGCAGATCAATGCACTACCATCCTCTGCTATGCGGGAACCACGGCACGGATAGCCTTGCGGAGTTAAACACCGGCCCAGCGAAGGTGGGTGGGCGAGTTCAACCGGTCATCGCGACAGCGTGATGGTAGTGGTGGGCGGCGGTGGTCCAGCCGAGTGAGCGTCGGGGGATGGTGTTGATGCGGTGGGCGATTCGGTCGAGGTCGGCTTGGTGTAGATCGAGAGGTCGGTGCCTTTGGGGAGCCAGCGTCGGATGAGGCCGTTGGTGTTCTCGTTGGTTGGGCGTTGCCATGGTTTGTAGGCGGCGAAGTAGATGTCGATTCCGGTGGCTTGGGCATGGCGGGTGGTTGGCCATCCGCTGCCGCGATCCCAGGTGAGGGTCAGTCCAGCTCGGGGATCGTTTCGAGGGTGGCGGTGAGGGCGTGTTGGGGCTCAAGGCGGTAGGCACAGTTGGGTGTCGTGGCGGGCGAGCCACAGGTACCGGTTTGCGGTCGACGAGGGTGATGATGGCGGACTGGTGCGGGCGCCGATGATCTGGTCGCCTTCGAGGTGACCGACCTCTGCCCATGCCTCGGCGGCGGGTGGGCGGTTGTGGATGATGTGAACTGGCCGAGAACGCTGGATCGTTGCTGGCTATGGCGTTGACCGGTGTGTCGGCGTCGTGGACGACGGCGGTGCAACATCTTGACCCGGTGGGCGGCCGTGACGTTTCGGGGCGTAGACGCCCTGGTAGATCGTTTCGTGGGAGATGTTGGCGGTGTAGCCGTGGAGGCCTTGGGCCAACTCCGATCGAGATCGTCATCGGCGAATCTCCGGCCACGAGACGTTGGTCACCCGCCACGCCAGTTCGGGTTCAGCGACCAGCATCGGTGCTTTGTCGCAATCGTGCCTGTCAGCTCGGACCTGCGCTTTGTCGGGTACGCGGCTCGGCCACCGTTGCAGGCGATCCGCGTCCGATCGTGCTGCGATGACGTCCCAGCCCGCAGGCATACAGGCGTCAGGTCACCGCGTTCGATCCCAGCGCGGATTTGCTCAGATGACAGGCGCGGTGAGGGGTTAGCTGGCATGCTGGGACTCTCCATCGGTTCAGGGTGCAGACAGCGGCCATCATGGCCGCCATCACGCTCTGACCGGTGGAGACCCATCACCTCACGGTGTTGCCGTCACCCCTTGAACCCGCCGTGTCGCGACTCGGTTAGGAGGCTTCTCCTGACAATTGTGACGCTATCCGCGCTTCCTTCCTGTTATGACGGGATCTTTCCAACTGCGAACCTTCGCGGCGGAAACACGAGGTGCGATACCAACCAGATATGCCTTCAGGACAATTTGGGCGTATCGTACTACGTGGATCCGGCGACGCTTCCGTGGAGTGTTAACCCCGCCCACGCCGTGATGAGTCATATCGGCGATACAGACTTGAATACCGCCGTCACCAGTTCACCAATTTATGACGCAGCCGGGAATGGCGAAACGGACATAATCATTCGCCCAGACAACCACCGGCTTCCGGCCAACTTTGCGGGCGCTGGATTCTGTGAGAACGTCTCCGATGCCGGAGCTGGCCTTTGTGATCAGCTTTATCTTGAATTGAACGAAGACGCCTATTGCGCAGCGCAGGGCAACCGTTGCGGCACATATGACGCGATGCACGAACTGATATGCCATGAGGCGGGCCACACGGTCGGATTGGTCCACGCTGGAGATGCTTCACCGCCCCAAGCACCCGATAGCGCTGCCCTTGGCTGCATGGGCAATGCCCTACCTCCGCGTAAGTACCTAGGTGAGACGAACTTCACGCTGATCAACGGAGCATACTGATGTCAAGAAGGGGAGACCGAATGCTCACGAGACCTACTATGGTTTGCATTGCTCTAGCGGTGATCGCCTCGCTTTCAACATCTGCGTGCGGCTCAGCCTCAAAGTCAGGCGGCCGACGACCGACAGGAGCTGTCGAGTTCCAAGGGATGTCTCTCATGCCAGTCGATGAGATCAACGACATTGTTGACTACACAGAGGTCGTCGCAGTTGTGACCGTCACTGCTGAGATTTTTGAGGAGCTTCCAGCAAACGACGATCAACCTGTCTTTTTCAAGCGGTTCCTGCATGTGTCCGTTGACGAAATCCTGCTCGATACCGGAGTGGCGATTGAGACATCTGTCACACTTCAGGTCCTAGGTGCCTTCAAGTCGGACGGTGAGCTACTACAGGAAACGGTTGACGGTGCGCCTCACATTGAGGTTGGGCGCCAGTACGTTGTCTCTCTCATTCGCGATGGTGATTACTGGATACCGCAAGATCCAATGGCAGTGTTTGAGTATCCCGATGGACGCGTCTCCATGAAAGGCCACAGGCAGGCCCAAACTATCCCGATCGATGGTTTGACATCCAGTGAGCTTCGACCACTCTTGACGCAGACTCCGAGAGACACGATCGCTGAGGAGTATCTCGAGCTTCCTTCACTGGAGAGGTCGGCCGCGGTTGCAGAGGAGAGGTCAGAAGGAGACTCAGCCAATTGAGGCCGTCCCAATAGCGCTCAGCTACACCGAGGCGAACCTCGATCTGACCGATTAGCGTTGGGGCTCACCCGCCATCACCACCGGCTCACCGTGGAGAAGGGTGTGACGGACCTTGCCACGCACCTCGCGGCCTTCGTAGGGGGTGTTGCGGCTGCGGCTGGCCATGTCGTCGGCCCGCACGGTCCATGTGGCCTCGGGGTCGAACACACACAGGTTCGCTGGTTCACCAGCGGCGATCGGTCGGCCGTGGCGGTCCTCAACCCCGGCCACTCGGGCCGGGTTCCACGACAACGCAGCCAGCACCTGACCGACGGGCATGTCCAACTCGGTGAGAGCCAAGGCCAGAGCGGTCTCGAGGCCCAGCATGCCGGGAGGGGCCTGGTCAAATGGCAGCTCCTTGCTCTCAGGAGTGTGGGGAGCATGGTCGGTGGCGATGGTGGCGATCGTCCCGTCGGCCAACCCGGCCCGGAGCGCATCCACATCCGCGGCGGTCCGCAACGGCGGGTTCACCTTGAACACCGGGTCGTAGGAGGCGCACTCGGCGTGGGTGAGGGTGAAGTGATGGGGCGTGGCTTCAGCAGTGACCGGTAGTCCTGCCGCGACTGCGTCTCGGATCATGGCCACCGAACGGGCGGTGGACATGTGCTGGAAGTGGATGCGACATCCGGTGAGGCGAGCAAGGGCGATGTCGCGCATGACCATCAACTCCTCGGCCTCAGCAGGCTGACCGGCGATACCGAGACGAGCCGACCACTCCCCCTCGTGCATGTGGCCGCCGCCGCACAGGGCATCGTCCTCGCAATGCTGCGCCAGGGTCACGCCGAGGCCCACGGCGTACTCCATGGCCCGACGCATCAGGCGGTTGTCCTGCACCCCGGCACCATCGTCGGTGAATACCTTCACCCCGAGCTCGGCCATCTCGGCCATGGGGGCGAGCTGCTCTCCAGCCCGCCCCACGGTGATGGCACCCGACGTGTACACGTCACACGGTGCAGTCCGCCCAAGTTCGAGGACCTGGCGAACCACCGCAGCACTGTCGATGGCCGGGGTGGTGTTTGGCATGGCCAACACCGCGGTGTAGCCGCCGAGGGCTGCCCCTCGCGCCCCCGTCTCCACCGTCTCGGCCTCCTCCTTGCCCGGCTCACGCAGGTGGGTGTGCACATCCACCAGGCCGGGGGCCACGATGCAACCGGCGGCGTCGAGGGTTCGGTCCGCGCTCAGGTCCGGACCTACCGCCTTCACCACGCCGTCGACCACGACGACGTCGGCGACACGCTCGCCGCTGGCATCGATCACGGTTCCGCCCTTGATCACGATCGTCGGCCGGTCAGCCACGGGAACTCTCCTCATCGGTGGGGGTGGCACCTACGGCGCCCGTCGGTTCGGGGGACGCATCGAGGCCCAACTGCGTCGAGGCGGTCGGGTCGTCGTTGCGGTGTTCGGGGTTCACCAGCCCGGCACCGGCTCCCAGCAACAGGTACAGCACGGCCATACGCACCGCCACGCCGTTGCGGACCTGGTCCAGGATCAGCGAACAGGGCAGGTCTGCCACCTCCGCCGCGATCTCCACGCCCCTGTTCATGGGACCGGGATGCATCACCACGGCCTCGGGTCGCAACAGAGCCGCCCGCCTAGTGGTGAGTCCATAGGTGGCGGTGTATTCGCGCAACGACGGCAAGAGGGCTTCGGTCATCCGCTCACGTTGCATGCGCAGGAGGTAGGCCACGTCCACGGTGGGCAGCACTGCGTCGATGTCGTGGCTCACCTTCACCGGCCAACCCTCCAGGCTCGGCGGCAGCAGGGTGGGAGGCGCCACCAGGGTCACCTCGGCGCCGAGAGCGGTGAAAGCCTCGACATCGGAGCGTGCCACCCGACTGTGCTTGATGTCGCCGATGATGGCGATGTGGCGACCGGCGACTCCACCGAGGTGCTGACGGATCGTGTAGCAGTCCAGCAGTGCTTGGGTTGGGTGCTGGTGCCAGCCGTCACCAGCGTTGATGACCGCGGCATCGACCCAGTCGGCAATGCGGTGGGGCGCGCCGGCCGAGGCGTGACGGACGACGATGGCGTCGATGCCCATGGCCTCGATGGTGCGGGCCGTGTCCCGGAGTGACTCGCCTTTCTTGACCGACGACGAACTGACCGAGAAGTTCATGGTGTCAGCCGACAACCGCTTGGCCGCGGTCTCGAACGACAGCCGAGTGCGAGTGGAGTCCTCGTAGAACAACCACGCAACCGTTCGGCCTCGCAGCGCAGGAACCTTGGGGATGGCTCGCTCCGACACCTCCACGAAGGAGTCGGTGAGCCGCAACACCTCCTCGATGCCCTCGGCTCCGCCCAGGTCTCCCACCTCGAGAAGGTGTCGGCCGATCATCGCAACATCTCCCCCAGGTCGACGCCGTCCGCGTGAACATCCACCACTTCGTCGCGCCGCGTCGGCAGGTTCTTACCGACGTAATCGGGTCTGATCGGTAGTTCCCGGTGACCTCGATCGACCATCACCGCGAGCTGCACCGCCCGGGGCCGGCCGTAGTCGGCCAAAGCGTTCAGGGCGGCACGAATCGTTCGACCGGTGAACAGCACGTCGTCACACAAGATCACGACCCGACCATCGAGGTTCCAGGGGATCTCGGTCACCGCTTCGGGTAGGACCGGGCGCAGCCCAATGTCGTCGCGGTAGAACGCCACATCCAGGCTGCCGATGTCGACCGGTTCATCGGTGATCGACACCAGTGCATCAGCGAGGGCAGCGGCGATCGGTACGCCGCCGGTCTGGAGCCCGATCAGCGCCACATCCAGGGCACCGTGGTTGGCTTCCACCACCTCGTGAGCCATCCGCCATATGGCCCGCTGCAGGTCGGCACGTTCCATCACGCGGGTTCGGGCCCGGAACACCCCACCGTAGGGAGGAGCCTGTCTTCTCTCTCGTTCGGCCATCGGCCTCGCTTCCTGTCCGTACGGGCCTCACCGGACCCGTTTCACGGTCAGTCCGACACGCTACCAGCGTGGCCCAGCCACGTGATCAGAGCGGCGGCGGCTGGTCGGCCACCCACACGATGGTGCCGTCAGGCAGTTCACCGGCCCGCTGGAACCCGCTTCGCTCCACCACCGCACCCGATCTGGGGTTGTCCGGATGGATGCGGGCGAAGACCCGCTTCACGTTCTGCACGTTCAGCAGCCAATCGGTGAAGGCGTCCACCGCATGGGTGGCCCGGCCCTCCCCTCGCACTCCGGGGAACAGCCAAAAGCCGAGTTCGCACCACCGCTTGGTGGGTTCGGCCATTGTCACGCCGACCTCGCCGAGGATTACCTCGGGGCTGCCGAGCTCGAAGATGGCCAAGTCCAGGGCCAGACCGGCATCTCGCCGCTCGGGTTCGGCGGCGATCCAGGCTGCGGCCGCATCTCGATCGGCATCGGCGGGTACCGCGCAGAACCGGGCTATGTCCGCTTCGGCCCAGGCCGCGGCCAGAAACTCCCCGTCCTTGGGGGTAGCCCCCCAGGGGCGCAGCGCGATCGACCCGCGAGACAGCGGAGGCCATGGCAGTGGGAACGGCTCGTTGGTCGGAGCTTCTTCGGCGGAGCCGTCTGTGTGGGTGTCTATGGCGTCATTCTGGCTGATCGTCGCGAACCTCGCGGGCCACCGCGCCCAGCATCCCGTTGATGAAACGGTGCGAGTCGTCGGTGGAGTACCGCTTGGCCAGTTCGACAGCTTCGGAGATGCAGGCCCCGACGGGAACGTCGGTCCAGGTCAACTCGAAGGCACCGATGCGAAGTAGTGCCCGGTCTATGGCCGGCATCCGCTCCAGCGTCCACCCAGTGGCGAGGCGTTCGATCTGGTCATCGAGTTCGCTCTGGTGCGATCCCACCCCGACGATCAGATCACGGGTGAAGGCATCGGGGGCCAAGGGCAGTCCGTCGAGGATGGCCGACAACGGGTTCAGCTCCCGCTGCTCGGCCTCGAACAGCAGCGCCAGCGCCCGCTCCCGACCCTCTCGTCGGGTGCCGACACCGTCGAAGCCAGACACCCGGGTCACGCCGGGCGCGGCCTCGACCTCGGCCTCATCGGGGACGACTTCGAACGCCTCTATGACGTCGTCGTCTTCGAGGCCCAGTTCGGGCGGAACAGAGGCGTCTGACACGTCGGCCTAGGCGCGGGTGATGTAGTCGCCGGTACGGGTGTCGACCCGGAGCTTGTCTCCGATGTTGACGAACAACGGCACCTGTACGACCTTGCCGGTCTCGAGGGTGGCCGGCTTGCGGGCACCGGACACACGATCGCCCTGCACGCCTGGTTCAGTTTCGGTCACCACCAGCTCCACCGCTGCGGGCAGGTCCACCCCGACGATCTCGTCGCCGTACATCTGGAGCACGGCCGAATCGGACTCCCGCAGGTAGTCAGCCGCCGAACCCAGCGAGGCTGGGGCCACGTTGAGTTGCTCATAGGTCTCGTTGTCCATGAACACGTAGTCGGCGCCATCTCGGTACAGGTACTGCATGTCGCGCTTGTCGATCATGGCCTGTTCGACCTTTTCACCGGCACGGAAGGTCTTGTCGAGCTGGTTCCCGGTGCGAACGTTGCGCAACGTGGTCCGCACGAAAGCACCACCCTTGCCCGGCTTCACATGCTGGAACTCGACCACCTGGTACAGCCCCTCGGGAAGGTTGAGGCTCATTCCATTCTTGAGGTCGTTGGTGGTGATGGCCATCGAAGGCTCCTCCGCGCTTGTCTGACGGTTCGGACTCGGCGCCCGGGAACCGACAACGCTACCGGAGACCGACCACGGGCTCCGAGCCGGCCCACGTCATCGTCGGTCGACCTCGACCAGCGGGTAGGTCACATCTCGTCCTGGTCACAGGGTCGACTCGCCTCCTTAGCTTAGAGGCCGACGTCTTCGTTGCTGCGACCGGCAGAGCCGATCTCCGCAGGTCGGGGGCTCCGCCACAAAGGGCTCTGCCCCCTAACCCTCGCCCAGCCCTCCCGTTTCCGGCTCGTCAGCCAGACCAGCACCATCGGTGGCCGAACAGAGAGCCGGCTTTGCCGGGGTGACCAGGAAGGATCGAGCACAAGCCACATCCGGTCGGTGGATCGAGGCTTAGACCATCGGGTCCTTGGGAGCGTGGGTGAGGGGTCGGCAGCCGTCCGCTGTCACCAAGACGGTGTCCTCGATACGCACTCCCCCGTGCTCGGGCAGGTACACACCGGGCTCCACCGTCACGACCTGGCCCTCTCGAAGGGGGTCTGTCAAACCATCTCCCACAGTTGGTGCCTCGTGGATGTCCAGCCCGACACCGTGACCGGTGCCGTGGACGAAGGCTGCGGCCCAGCCGGCGTCTGCGATGATTTGACGACAGGTTGCGTCGACCTCCCCGGTTGTCACGCCCGCGGCCACGGCGGCAACGCCTGCGGCCTGAGATTCCCGGACTACATCGAACATGCGTCGCGTGGTCTCCGACGGTTCCCCGATCATCACCGTCCGGGTCATGTCGGAGTGGTAGCCGTCTATCAGGGCGCCGAAGTCGATCACCACCAGATCCCCCTCCGACAGGACCATGGACCCGGGTCGGTGATGGGGTCGAGCCCCGTTGGCTCCGGCCGCCACGATCGTCTCGAAGCTGAGGTCATCCGCGCCGAGGCGACGCATGGCCGTGTCCAGTTCGAGCCCGAACTCGGCTTCGGTCGGCCCATCGGCGAGGCGGTTGCGGACCTCGGCTAGGGCGGCATCGGCGATGGCCGCCGCCGCCTCGATCCGGGCCACTTCCCCGGCATCCTTGACTATGCGCAGGTCCTCCACCATCGCCTCGGTGGAAACCAGGACACCCTGGATCGAAGCGAGCAGTTCTGCGTAGGCCTGTTGGGCCGACCAGGTGACCGACGCGGCCTCCAGACCGAGGCGGATACCGACTCCAAGTCCTTCGAGGCTTGCCGTCAGGGCTTCCTTCTGGCCGGCGGCACCGGCCACCTCCAAGTCGGCTACGACGCCGGCGTCATCGAGTTGGGCTTGGGCCTGTTCGCCGTAGCGGCCGTCGGTCAGGAGCGTCACACCGTCGGTGGAGATGAGTAGGCGTCCGGCCGAACCGGTGAACCCGCTCAGGTAGCGAACGTTGGTGAGGTTCGTGACCAACAATGCGTCAACGCCGGCCTCATCCAATCGGGCCTGCAAGCGGGGCAGGCGGGCCGTGATGTCCATGGCGGGCAACGAGGTTCGGTCCATCACCAGATCCTCGCAGAAGCGGTCATGGTTTCCACCGAACTGGGGCTCACCGCCCGAGCAGGGCCGCCACCGCTTCGATGGCCAAGCGGTAGCTGTGGCCACCGAAACCGGCGATGGTGCCGGCCGCCACGGGAGCCACCACCGAGGTATGACGCCACGGCTCCCGGGCATTCGGGTTGGACAGGTGGAGCTCGACCACAGGACCCTCGAATGCTGCCAGGGCATCGTGGATCGACCATGCGTAGTGGGTGAAGGCGCCCGGGTTGACGACGATCGCTGCCGCCCGACCGCGTGCTGAGTGGATGGCCTCGACCAGTTCACCTTCGAAGTTGGTCTGTAGGTGTTCCAGGGCAATTCCATGGCTGGCTGCGGCCGCTTCTGCGGTGGCAACGTGATCTTCAAGCGTGGCCGTTCCGTACACCGCCGGCTCTCGCTGGCCCAACAGGTTCAGGTTGGGACCCGACAACAGGAGGACCACAGGCTGGTCCGAGACGTTGGTCATGTCCCCATCCTCGCCCATGGCAGGCCGCCGAGGGGGGAACCCGTATCTGGTGGCGTAGTCAGGCGCCGGTGCGTACCAAGGCTTAGGACCGCGCGGATAGGTCCAGTCGTCGTCGCTGCGAGGGTGGTCAGACCGAGGCTTCGCCTCGGTTTAGCCATGCCGTGCTTATGGGTCGGTCCGCCCATCGGCGTACCTCCTTGGCCTGTATTCGCCGGAAGGCGCTGCCTATCGGTGGATACAGGCTTAGAGCACGGCGTCCATCGCCGCCCGGAGAAGCGCAGCATCGGTGATCTTCACCGGTTCAACTCCAGCGGGCCCGTCCAAAACGAAGGTGAGGGCGTCGACCGCCTTCTTGTCTCGGGCGAACAGGGCGATCAGTTCCTCGGGGTCCAGGCCCGGTGGGATCGTCATCGGGAGGTCGTATGCGCCCACCACCTTGCGGTGTTCGGCCACCCGGTCGGCATCAATTCGGCCCAGGAGGCGGGAAACCTCGGCGGCGTAGATGAGACCGATCGCGACTGCCTCACCATGTCGAAGGTCGTAGCTACCGGCCGTCTCCAGTGCGTGACCGAGGGTATGACCGTAGTTGAGGATCGCTCGCCGACCCGCTTCGCGCTCATCGGAACCGACCACGTCGGCCTTGCAGCGCACGCAGGCCGCCACCGCCTGATCCAGGGGTAGATCGGCCAGGTCTGGCACACCGAGAAATGCGTATTTGGCCATCTCACCGAGACCGTTGCGGTATTCCCGGGGCGCCAGCGTGGACAGCACCTCGGTGTCGCACAGGACGGCAGACGGCTGCCAGAAGGAGCCGACCAGGTTTTTGCCTTCGGGCAGGTTCACTCCGGTCTTCCCACCGATGGCAGCATCGATCTGACCGAGAAGCGTGGTAGCCACGTGAACGACCGAGATCCCACGGTGATACACGGCTGCCGCAAAACCGGCGGTGTCGGTCACGACGCCACCACCCACGGCCACGACGCAGTCACCTCGGGTCAGGCCCCACCGAGCCCAATCCCGGCACAGGTCCTCGACCGTGCCGAGGTTCTTGGCCGCTTCGCCCTCACCCATGGCAAACGTGCGATGGTCCACACCAGGATCGACCTCGACGGGAATCGACGGCTGGCTCACGACCGCAACCCGGCGGACTCCAGAGGGGATCACCTCGGACAACCGGTGCCGAGCACCGTCGCCCACCAGCACCGGGTAGGACCGGTCTGCCAGCGGTACCTCGATCTCGATCATTTCCTGTCGACCTCCAACTCGGCCAGCGCCTCTACGACCTGCTCCGCGATGCGCCACTTGGGTCTGGTCCCGGCCTCGTGGGCCGGGCGGACCTCGACGATGGCGTCAGCGACCTCCCGATACAAGGCGTCTCTGTCCTCATGCATCTTGGTCAAGACCACCAAGGGGTCGTCGGTCAGTAGTGGGCGATGCGGCTTGCGCTGGGTCCGAGAAGCCAGAAACGCCGGATCGGCGTGGAGGTACACCACGGCCACATCCCCTGCACGGAGCCGGTCTCGGTTCGCGGGGGTCACCACCACGCCACCACCAGCACCCACCACCGTCGGATGTTGACCGGCTTCGGCCAGTAGTTCGGCCAAGAGATCGGCCTCGGCCTGACGGAACGCCGCCTCGCCATCGGTGGCGAACCACTCGGCCACCGACCGACCCGACCTCGCTTCCAGTTCGACGTCACAGTCCACGAAGCGCCAGTCGAGCAGCCTGGCCACCTTCTTGCCGACGGTGGTCTTACCCGATCCCATCAGGCCGACCAGCACCACCGCCACGGTCGGGACGTCTTCAGGCACCGACAGGACCGGCGGCCAGCGCCGACACGAAGGATCGATGGTTCCTGACCATCTCCTCAACGGAGTCCCCGCCGAACTTGCGGGTGGCCTCTTGGGCCAACACCAGGGCGACCATGGTCTCGACCACCACGCCCAAGGCCGGCACTGCGGTGACGTCGGTGCGTTCCTTGAAGGACACGCCCGGTTCCTTGGTGGCGGTATCCACGGTGGCCAAGGTGGGTCGGTTGAGGGTGGCGAGCGGTTTCATGGCGGCTCTGACCAGGATCGGCTCACCGTTGGAGATGCCCCCTTCCACCCCCCCGGCGAGCATCGAGCCTCGCTCGTATCCGCCATCGGCTGACCACGTGATCGGGTCGTGGGCCTCGCTACCCCTCCGACCCGCAACGTCGAACCCGTCTCCGATCTCCACGCCTTTCACAGCCTGGATGCTCATTACGGCCTGGGCCAGCGCGGCATCGAGCTTGCGGTCCCAGTGAACGTGGCTACCGAGCCCGATCGGTGCTCCGTAGGCGATCGCCTCCACCACGCCGCCGAGTGAGTCGCCCTCCCGTGCTGCTTCCTTGATCTCGTTGACCATGGCCTGGGCGGCAACGGGATCGACGCAGCGAACCTCGTTGGCATCGACGAGGTCGAGGTCTCCCGGTCCGGGCCGATGTGTCGTCGAGGAACGCGCCGCGCCCATCTGGATCACGTGGGACACGATCTGGACCCCGATGGAAGCCAGCAGCTTCTTGGCTACCGCCCCCGCCGCGACGCGCGCTGCAGTCTCGCGAGCCGAGGCCCGTTCGAGCACGTCACGGGCGTCAGTGAACCCGTACTTCTGCATGCCGGGAAGGTCGGCGTGACCAGGACGAACCTGGGTGAGCGGGGCCTGAGTGGGACCGTCTTCGCCCCGAGGTGACATCTCGCGCTGCCACTTGTCGGGGTCTCGGTTCCACTCTGAGTTGGCGATCTCGATGGCCACAGGGGAGCCCAACGTCCGGCCGTGACGTACGCCGCCTACCAGCGTGACCACGTCCTGTTCGAAGCGCATCCGAGGTCCACGCCCGTAGCCGAGCCGCCGTCGAGCCAGTTCATGGCCGATCTCCTCGGTGGAGATCTCCAGTCCGGCCGGCAGCCCTTCGATGACCACGACGAGGGCGGGACCGTGAGATTCGCCGGCGGTTAGGTAGCGGAGCACGGGGGCCACGCTACCGGGGCACCCGTGACGGGACGAAGCTCACCAGGTCGCAGAAAGCCGGTTCAAGGGCTCGAGGATTGCATCGCTGCGCATGATGGCGATGATCGCCCCCATGGCCAGCCACGGGCCGAAGGGGAAGGCCTGACTCGATCTTCGAACGATCAGCATCACCACGCCGACCACCACACCGAGAACGCAGGCGAACACCAACGCGTAGGCCACCAGGATCAGGTGGATCCACCCCACCCAGATCCCCAGCAGCACCGCCAGCTTGACGTCGCCCATCCCCATCCCCTCGCGCCGGACGAGGACCTCCCACAGCAGCAGGACGACGAGCAGGAAGCCGGCGTAGACGACACCCCCCAGGTACGCCGACCGAATGGCCAGGCCCGGATCCTGTCGTAGCAACAACGACAGGATCGGGATCGCCACGATCGAGCCGACGATCGACGGATAGGTGATCCTGTTGGGGAGCAGGTAGAGCTCGAGGTCGATGACCGACAGTGCCAGCAGGACCGAATAGAACGCGAGGTAGGGCACCAGATCCCAGGTCGGCCCGAACCGGACTGCTGCCGCCGCCCACAAACCGACGTTGGCTACTTCGACCAGGGGGTATCCCACAGGAATGGGTTCCCCACAGTGACGGCACTTGCCTTTGGAACCAAGCCAGGAGAAGACCGGGATCAGGTCGGCGAAGCCCAGCTTGGCATCGCAGTCGATGCAGTGGGGCCCTGGGCGAAGGATGCCCTCCTCGGTGGGAGCGCGGACGATCAGGGTGTTGAGGAACGAGCCGACCAGCAGAGCTGGTAAGGCCAGCAGCAGCGCCAGGACCAGCGAGGTCAGGGCTTCACCGAGGAGAGGAAGTCGAGCAGGGCGCCCCGGTCCCCGTCATCGCCCCCGTCGCCCGAGCCTCCGTCGGCGTCGGTCGAGGGCGTCGAGTCCAAAGGGTCGGCATCGACCTCCTCGGACGGGGCATCAGAGGCCTCGGCGGATCCGAAGAAGTCGTCTGCGTCAGCGAAGGGCTCGGCATCGCCGGCACCGACCTCGGTACCGTCGCTGAACCTGGTGACCGGTGGTTCGGGGTCACCGAACTCGATCCCGTGAGCATCATCGGCCAATGGATCGAAGTCGGCGGCGCCGGGACCGGCATCCGGTTCAGAATCAGACTCAGGCTCAGGTTCGGTGTCACGACCGTCGACTGCGGTCATGTCATCGAGGTCGCCAGCGAAGCTGGTGCCCGACCCTGGAAGCGGCTCCGGCAGGAGCGCGTCCTCGCTGGTCTCGATCACCACTGGGCCATCTTCGGCCCGTAGCACCGACAGATCGTCTCGCTCGCCGGTACCGACGGGCTCGGTGGCTTCAGTGGTCTCGGTGGCTGACGCGCTGGCTTCTCTGCGGACCACTGGTTCGGGCCGGTCGGCAGGGGCCTCGTCCAGTCGGGCCAGACCTGCTTCGACCAGCTCCTTCACTTGCCGTGACGCGACCAGATCGGTCTGCTCGAAGTGGGCGCCAAGCTCGCGGACGGTAAGCCCTCCACCGAGGGCAGCCAGAACCCGCCAGTGGGCAGCGGTAACCGTGGTCTGCTCACCTTCGATCTCAGGAGCGAACACGACCCAACCCTCCATCGAGGGAACCACCGCTTCCACCTCCTTCCATTCCGCCAGCAGCTCCTCGGCCCGAGCCAGCACCGTGTCCACGTCGGCAGGTTCGGCCGGCTCGGAGATCGTCTCGTCGTCGTGGAAGGTGAAGGCACCTTCCACGAAGCGGAGGAGCTCCATGACCACGTCGACGACGTCGGTGGCGAACGGGGCGCTGGACACGGCGCCGCCCACCACCCCTTCACCGTCCAACCAGACATCGCCGTTGTCTCCGCCGCTGGTAACTGCCAGGCGGCCGGACTTGGAGGTGCCCGACAGGAGCCGGAGCACATCGTTTAGAGCAAAGGACTGAAGGTCACCCTGCAGAGCCACGGGGTCCTCCTAAGACGGTGTAGCGGGGCTTGCCGTCAACAGATCGGCATTTGCCGGTCCAAATCAAGGTTTCCCCACCCGGAATGGGCCGGTTGGCCCCTCAGCCAGCGCGAGCTGCCCGGTGCATGACGGCCAGCTCGGGGAGCTCTCCGGTCCAGCGCTCCAAGGAGATGGCAGCCTGGTGCACCAGCATTCCGATCCCGTCGACGGGTTGGGCTCCACAAGCCGCTGCCGCCGCCAGGAGCGGGGTGACAATCGGCTGGTAGACGAGATCCACCACGATCTGACCGCGACGCAAGGAATCCGCGGGGCACGGCAACGGACCCGAAGCGCCGGCAGGAGCACCCATGCCTACCGAGGTGGCGTTGATCACGATGTCTGCCTGGACAATGTCGTCTACTTGGCCGACCCGTCCCGCGGCACCACCCAGCGCTGCCGCCACCGCAGCCTTGTCGGGGGTGCGGTTCACGACCACCACCTCGGATGCTCCGGCGACCACCAAGGCGTGCACCACCGAACGGGCCGCTCCCCCAGCGCCGAGTACGACACACCGTCGTCGAGCCACGTCGACTTCGCTGTCGTGGCGCAGCGACCGGACCAGGCCCTCACCGTCGGTGTTGTGACCAACCAACGTGCCGCCCACCCATGAGATCGAGTTGACCGCACCGAGCGCCTGCGCTGCTGGGGTGAGCGAGTCCAGGGCCGGGATCACCGCAGCCTTGTGGGGCATCGTCACCATGAGCCCGCCCAGGTGGAGAGCCCGAACCGCTGCCACGGCCCCCTCGGCGCCTCCATCGGGTACGTCGAAGGCCACCATGGCCCAATCGAGGCCGGCGGCCCGGAAGGCGGCGTTGGCCAGGGCCGGCGAACGGGAGTGACGTACCGGGCTGCCGATCACCGCGGCCAGGCGCGTCGAACCCGACGGGTTCCACTGGTGGTCTATCTCAGCCACAACCAAGACCTCGTTCTCGACAGAGGCGCTTGGCCTCCAAGAACTCGGCGTCGGTGAGCAAGAACACGTGAGACCGTTCCTCGGCCAGCACGTAGTAGAGCCAGTCCCCTTCGGCGGGAGCCAGCGCCGCCTCGAGTGCGAACTCCCCTGGTGCAGCGATCGGCGTGGGGGGCAGGCCCTTTCGTCGACGGGAGTTGTAGGGCAAGGATCCGTCGGTGAAGTCCACCTCGGTGCCAGTCAGTTCGGCACCGTAGCGATCGACGGCATCGATTCCGAGGGGAATGCCTCGGGCCAGCCGGTTGTAGATGACGGTGGCGATCTTGGATGCCTCCTGAGGATTACCGGCTTCGGCTTGGACCATCGACGCCACCTTCAACAGGTCATAGTCGCTCAGCTCTAGCCCCCAGCGTTCGGCTAGGAGGACCCTTGCCCCGGCGGGGTCGAGACGGTCGAGCCGCTTCTCCATCTCGGCCGCCATGTCCTGTAGGAGGATCGGGCCGGTGGTGCCGTCTCCGATCTCATAGGTGGCCGGGAACAGGAGACCTTCGTAGCTGGGTTGATCTGCGGGGCGCAGGCTGGTGACCACCTCGCCGCGGTCCAATGTGGCCTGGAGGGCGGCCCGGTCTGTTCCGGGGACCGCTTCTGTCAGCCGATCGAGGATGCGCCGCACCGTAAGCCCTTCAGGGATGGACACCGTGTCGGAGGGTTCGGCCAGCACTGGTTTGGTGGGACCGGCGTCGAGCGTCTCCAACACCGTGTCGAAGTCGGAGTTGGTCTGCAGGTCGTACACCCCGGCCTGGAACGGACCGGCTCCTCGTCGACCGGCGTAGAAGTTGAAGACGCTGGCGTTCGAGATGACGCCCTTGTCCTCGAGGATGGCTCCGATTCCGCGGACCGACACGCCGGTCGGAACCTCGATCGAGACGACCTCTCCAGGACCGCCGGGCGGGTTCACCTGACGGCCGTACCAGACCCAGAGCGCTCCTGCCAGCATGGCCATGACGACTGCCAGCGCTCCGAGGCCGAGCAGGATCTGACGCCGTCGACCCACCCCGAGCCCGCGGTGGTCGTACTGGTCGTCGTCGTAGTGGTCGTCGTCGAAGTGGTCGTCGTCGAAGTGGTCGTCGTCGAAGTGGTCGTCGAGGTGATCGTCACGTCGCGGCGGGCGGGCCGGACCGGTGCGGGCCTCGGGCGATGTTGGCAGTTCCGGGCCGGGTTCTTGGTCTGTCATGGCTGGCCACCCTCGGGGTCGTTTCCTCCGAGTGCGATGTCATCGGCGCCTCGCTGCTGGTCCAACCAGTCCTGGAGGATCACCGACGCCGCCACCATGTCGACCACCTTGCGGCGGTCACGCCCGTCGAGATCGCCGCGCTCGCGCAGGGCCCGGTCGGCGATGCGAGTGGTCATGCGCTCGTCGTGGGTCACCACCGGAACCCCCACCGCCGTAGCAAGGTGGTCACACTCCTCGAGAACCGCGCTTGCCGCCGGACCGACCTGGCCGGAGAGGTCGATGGGGAGTCCAACGACCACCTGATCCACCTCCCATTCCCGTGCCAGCTCCGCGATGGTGCGGTGCACGCGCTGGCGGTCGCGATGGCGTTCAACGACCGTCAGTGGTGTAGCTACCCGACCATCGGAATCAGACACGGCCACGCCGATGCGCCTGGAACCGAGGTCGATCCCCATTACCCGCACGTCATCCCAGACCCGCGGCAGCGCGGGCCATCGCCAGGGCCTCGGGGATGGCCGACGGGTTACGTCCGCCGGCCGCGGCCAGGTCGCGTCCCTTGCCACCACCGCCACCCACGGCGCGTGCCGCGTCCGCGATGAGCGAGGCCGCGTCAGGCCCACCCTCGACAGCGGTGGCGGCCACGAGGGCCACGCCACCACCGTCGGGAGCCCCGATAAGGACCACGGCCCGGATGCCGGTGTGGTCGCGAACGGCGACCGCCAGGTTCCGCAGATCGTCGCGGGCCAGACCATCGACCTGGGCCACCACCACGCCGTCGTCGGCGGTGGCGGCCAGATCGGCGGCGCCGCTGGTAGCCAGCTTGGCCTTGAGAGACCTGACCTCGGCCCGAAGGTCCTTCAGTTCAGCCAGTCGTTTCTCCAGACCATCGAGCAGCTCGGGTCGAGGGACACCCACCCGTTCGGCTGCTGCCGCCAACTCGGCCTCCTCTCGACGGATCCGTTCGATCGGCCCGGTTCCGGTCACCGCTTCGATACGTCGCAGGTTCGAACCGATGGATGTCTCTGAGATCACCTTGACCGGCCCGATGTCTCCGGTCCGGCTGACATGGGTGCCACCGCACAACTCGATCGAATGGGGACCGGCCTCGAGCACTCGCACGGTGTCGCCGTACTTCTCGCCGAAGAAGGCCAAGGCCCCCCGCTGGGTGGCGTCGTCCTTGGTGGTCTCGAAGTGGTGGACCACCTCGTTGGCCAAGACGTCGCGGTTGACCAGGTCCTCGATGGCTACGACCTGATCTGCGGTTACGGGTTCGAAGTGGCTGAAGTCGAACCTCAACCGGTCATGTCCCACCCATGATCCCTGCTGCTTGACGTGGGATCCGAGCACCTCCCGCAGTGCCCAGTGCAAGAGGTGGGTGCCGGTGTGGTTCCGGCGGATTGCGGCCCGACGATCCCCGTCGATCGTGGCCGTAACCCGGTCTCCGACCGCAACCGCCCCGGCGGTCACCTCCACCACATGGCGGTGCAACCCAGGCAGAGCGTTGAGAGTGTCCACCACCGTGCCAACGAAATCACCCGACGCCGAGACCATCGTTCCGGTGTCTCCGACCTGGCCACCAGCTTCGGCGTAGAACGGAGTCCGGTCCAAGAAGACACCGAGGCGTCCATCTTCGGCAGGCACCACCCCGATGACGGTGGCATCCACCGCCTCTACCTCGCGCCCCACGAACACGGTGGTGCCGTGCTCCTCGAGGATGGCCTGAAACGCATCGGCGTGGGCTCCCACCTCGATGCCGCCCTTGCGGCCCGCCTCGCGCGCTCGACGCCGTTGATCCTCCATGGCTGAGTCGAACCCGGCTCGATCCAGGCCGAACCCACGGTCGCTGACTATCTCGGACGTCACGTCGAGTGGGAACCCGTAGGTGTCGTGCAGTTGGAACGCCACCGTTCCCGGCAGTTCTCCCCCGGCGGGGATCTCGTCTAGCGCCGTATCGAGTATCCCCAGGCCGCTTCGCAACGTGCGTCGGAACTGGTCCTCTTCCCGAGCCAGCGCGCCAACCACCGTGTCGGCGTTGTCCCTCAGCACGGGGTACGCGTCACCCATCAACTCGATGGTGCGTTCAGCCAATGCCGGGGTGATCGAGGTCTCGACGCCCAGCAGGTAGGCGAAGCGGATGGCCCGTCGGATGATCCGTCGGAGGACGAAGCCACGGTCCTCGTTGGAGGGCACCACGCCGTCGGCCACCAGGAAGGTCATGGTGCGGGCATGGTCGGCCAACAACTTGAGGGCGACGTCGCTGGCGGGGTCCTGGCCCAGTCGCTTGCCGGTGAGGGTTTCCCCGACCGACACCAGGTTCCTGAGCTCGTCGGTGTCGAACACGCTCGGCGACCCGATGGTGGCGCACAACATCCGCTCGAGGCCGGCACCGGTGTCGATGTTCCGGGTCTCGAGCGGCTTGAGGCTTCCATCTGGTTGACGGAAGAACTGCTGGAAGACGAGGTTCCAGAACTCCACGTATCGGTGCTCGGCGGCGGGATCCGCGGGGCCACCGGCGGGACCGTGCTCAGGTCCGAAGTCAAAGAACAGCTCTGAGCTGGGCCCGCAGGGACCGGTGTCGCCCATCTCCCAGAAGTTGTCCTTGTCCAGGCGTTGAATGCGGCCGGCCGGGAACCCGACCTCGCTCACCCACAACTCGGCCGCCTCGTCGTCGTCTACATGGCACGTGACCCAAATTCGGTCGCCGTCGAGGCCGAGCACCTCGGTCGAGAACTCCCACGCCCAGCGGATCGCCTCGGCCTTGAAGTAGTCGCCGAAAGCGAAGTTGCCCAGCATCTCGAAGAAGCTGAGATGGCGTGGGGATCGACCGATGGCATCAAGATCGTTGTGTTTGCCGCCGGCACGTACGCATCGCTGGATAGATGACGCTCGGGGCGGCTGGTACGGGACCTGCTCCTCACCCACGAAGTAGGGCACAAACGGCATCATCCCCGAATTGGTGAACATGGGGGCCGACGGGTGATGGGGAATCAGCCCCGCCGACTCGACGTCGGTGTGATCCCGGCTCACCCAGAACTCCGTCCACGCGCGCCGCAACTCGTGGGCATTCATGGTTCCAGGGCCTCCTGAGTGGCGGGTGGGCGGATCTGCCGCGGGACGGGTGCGTCCACCCTACCGGCGGGGCCTCCTTAGCCTTCGAACGCGCGCCAACTGACCGCTCCCGGCTCAGCGCCGGGAGCGGCGACGCCCGGTGACCATGTCACTGGGAGGACTAGAGGCGCGACTCTGGCGCCGTGGACCCGGCGGTGATGCGGCTGAGACCGCGGGCTGAGGACGTTCACCCACAAACGTCCGGGCTTCGACCCGGGCTCGTAGCTCCGATTCGGTAGCCCTCATGGCATCGCGCCCCTCCTGGGCCGCGGCCTTGACCACGCTTCCCACGCCACGGGCCGACGTGACGGCCCGATCGGCCACCTGCTCGGGCAGGTATCGCTCGACGGCCTCCTCGACCTTGCGTTTGGCCCGGAATGCACCAGCAGCCCCGACCGCCATGCCGATTCCCATCCACGTGACCCGTTTGAACATTCCGCACTCCTCAGCGTTTCCTGCTGTCCTCGCCTCGTAGGCGCCGCGCCGCCCGCGACGCACCGGAGGTGACCGCTACCGTCTTGATCACCGGGGCCGATAGGGCCCGGTAGGCGAGCTTGGACGTGGCGTCGACTGTGGCCGAGATCGATTCGGCCGACCCGACCAGGCGCTCCACCCGAGCCAACTCGTCGGTGGCCTCGGCCAGGCTCTGGGCCAGTTCGTCGATCAGCGGGACCGCCCGGGCATTGATCTCCTCCAGCGTTGCCGTGACCTGGCGGACCGTGGTGAGCACCCTCTGCAACGCGAACAGCACGGCCACAACCGAGACCACGCTGCACACGGTCAAGACCACCAGCGCCAGATCTGACGCCGACATTTCGGCCAGGATCCCCGACGTGGTCACGACCTATCCCGGTCGCTCGTGTTTTGGTGGAGTTGGTCCATCCGCTGCGCAACCTCGCGTTCATGACCATGGGCAGACGGTCGGTAAAAGGTCTCGTCGGCCACCTCGGGCGGCAGGTACTCCTGTTCCACCCAGCCCCGAGCGTCGTCATGAGGGTAGCGGTAGCCGGCACCGTGCCCGAGCTTCGCCGCCCCCTGGTAGTGGCCGTCGCGCAGGTGGGGAGGGACTCCGGAGCTCGGCTTGGTTCGGACGTGGTCGCGGGCCTGCCACACCCCCAGCGCCACCCGGTTGGACTTGGGGGCTGTGGCCAGGTGGACCACAGCTTGGGCCAGGTTCAGTTGGGCCTCGGGCAGGCCGACGTGTTCGAGGGCCTGCGCCGCGGCCACCGCTACCACCAGAGCCGTCGGGTCAGCCTCGCCGACATCCTCGGAAGCGAGGATGATCAACCGCCGGGCGATGAAGCGAGCGTCCTCGCCCGCTTCAAGCATGCAAGCGAGCCAGTAGAGCCCTGCATCTGGATCCGATCCCCGGATGCTCTTGATGAACGCCGACACCACGTCGTAGTGGTCGTCTCGCCCGTAGCGGATTGCCTTTGTTCCCAGCGCGGCCTCTGCGTCGGCTTCGGTGACCTCTGGTGAGCCTCCTTGGGCCCGGGCCCGGGCCAGGGCAACCGCCACCTCAAGGCTGGTGAGCGTGTGGCGACCGTCGCCGTTGGCCCGGCTGGCCAGGTGACGCACTGCCTCCCCTGTAGCTGTGGCGCCTTCGACCTCGAGCCCCCGTGCGATCAGCTGTCGGGCGGCGTCGTCGTCGAGCGCGTTCAGACGAAACAGTGTTGAGCGGCTGAGGAGGGGTGGGTTCACCTCGAAGTAGGGATTTTCTGTGGTGGCGCCTATGAGCGTCAGCAGACCGGACTCGACCGAGGGAAGCAAGGCATCCTGCTGCGATTTGTTGAACCGATGCACCTCATCGAGGAAGAGGATCGTCCCCTGCCCGCGTTCCCCCAACCGTTGGCTGGCGCGGGCCACGACCTCACGAACGTCCTTCACGCCGGCGGTCACCGCCGACAACACCTCGAACGCCTTGGCGGTGTGACCGGCGATCACTCGGGCCAGCGTCGTCTTGCCAGTACCGGGCGGACCCCACAGCACCACCGACGAGAGCCGGTCAGACTCGATCAGCACCCGGAGCGGCCGACCTGGCCCCAGCAGGTGGTCCTGACCGACAATGTCATCGAGTCGGACCGGGCGCATTCGTTCGGCCAGCGGAGCCCGGCGCTCCAGTCGGTCGTGGGCCGCGGCCGCGAACAGGTCCTCAGCCACAGCTTCTAGCCGGCCGGTTCGGCCCCTGCGATCGACGACACACACCGTCACGCTAACCGGGTGGGTCCGCTCGTCGCCCTGACCGAGGCGCCGCCTCGAAACGTGGTTGCATGACTACGCTATGGCATGGCGGGGTCGGATCCGCCGAGCCCTGTCCCGGGTCGAGTCCTCTCGCCCAAGCACAGGGGGTGCCGAACCAAGTGGACAGAAGATCGTTCCTGATCGGAGCTGGAGCGCTCGGCGGTGCTGCCCTGACCGGTGGCCTCACCGCCTGCAATCCGCCACCTGGCTCCATCCTCAACCTCCCGGCCTCCTCCAGCCCCATCAGCCACGTCGTGGTCCTCATGATGGAGAACCGCTCCTTCGACCATTGGCTGGGCTGGCTGGGCTCAGACCAGGCCTGGCTCGAGAACGCGTCTCGGCTCTATGGGGACGGGACCGCGGTGGATGCCAACCCGCACCAGACCTATCTGGACCCCACCGGCAACTCGGTCCCCACCGCCCACATGCTCGACTTCCTGGCTGGTGGCAACCCGTGGCGAGGATGCGACCACCCCGATCCGGGACACGGATGGAATGCCGGTCGCCGCCAACGGGACTCGGGCTTCTTGGCCACCGGCTCGGGCAACGACCAGTTCGCCACCGGGTACTACCTGGCTGACGACCTCCCGTTCTCCAGCCTCCTAGCCCGACGGTTCACGGTGTGCGACCGCTGGCACGCCTCGATCCTCGGACCCACCTACCCAAACCGGCTGTACCTGCACTCGGCCCAGTCCGGCGGCTACAAGACCAACTATCTGCCCATCAACGAGGGCGGCTACGGCTGGCCGACGATCTGGGAGAAGCTCACCGCCGCTGGGGTGTCGGCCGGCTACTACTACGTCGACCTACCGGTAACGGCCCTTTTCGGCACCCGGATGAACTCCTACAACCGCCCGATCGACGACTACTTCACCCACTGCGAACAGGGCACCCTCCCCCAAGTCACCTTCATCGACCCCGGATTCAACAGCGGGTCGCGCACCGACAACCATCCCCATGCCGACATACGCGCTGGCGAAGCCTTCCAACGCGACGTGTTCGCCGCCTTCGCCCGGTCACCACATTGGGGTAGTGGCGTGTTCATCCTCACCTACGACGAATGGGGTGGATTCTTCGACCACGTCGCCCCTCCCACCGGTTTCGATGACCGCTACAGCGCCAACGACGCCGACAACTTCGCCCAACTCGGCTTCCGGGTTCCAACCGTGGTCGCCAGCCCCTACAGCCGGGTTGGCGCAGTGGATCACACCAACTACGACCACACCTCCGTGCTGCGGTTCTTGGAGTGGCGTTTCCTCGGCGCTCCACCGGTCGGAATACACACCAACGGGGCGAACTGGTGGCTCACCACCCGTGACCAGTGGGCCAACAACGTCGGCCTGGCCCTTGTCGACACCCCGACGATCGACGTGGGCTTCGACCTAGACGTGGCGTTGGATCCTCCATCGCCAGAGTGCGGCGCGGGCGCCGCTGTCACCGGCGCCGACACCGAGCGCTCAGGCCGGATGAACCCACCGGGCTATGAGAAGCACCCGTTCGAGCAGGCCCTAGATGCCGGATACTTCGAACGGATCGGCATCGATCCCCAACCCAGCCTCATGGCCACTGATTGGGTCTACTGACCAACGCTGCAACTTCAGTCCGCTTCGTCCATCGAGGTCAGCAACCGGTCGAGTTTGGATTCGATGCGAGCGATGTCGGCCGAGTCAGCCACCCGGATGCGCAGGCTGGCCAGCTCCCGCGCCAGGTAGTCGAGGTCTGCTTTCACCTCGGCGGCGCGCCGACGGTCCTCGGAGGCCTCGGCCCGGTCCCGGTCGGCCTGGCGGGTCTCAGCCAGCAGGATGAGCGGCGCGGCATAGGCGGCCTGGGTCGAGAAGGCCAGGTTCAACAGGATGAACGGGAAAGCATCGATCCGCCAACCCTCTGGGGCCAGGATGTTCCACAGCACCCACCACACCACGAAGACGGTCTGGATGACCAGGAACTTGGCCGTTCCTATCGTGTGGGCGATGCGCTCGCTGAAGCGTCCGAACCCTTCAGGGTCGTAGTAGGAACCGAAGCGGTCACCGGCGCGCGGGACCGAAAGGTCCTCCACCGCACCACGACGACCGAGCCTCAAACGCACCGGACAACCCTACCGTTCTGGTTTCGAGCCTCCGCGGCCCCAACGGGTCCCAGCGCTTAGGGTCCTAGCGGATAGGTCCGGTCGTCGCGACCAGGTTGACCAGATCGGGGCTCTTGCCTTTGGGCGGATCCAGGTCAGGTGGTGCGGGGCAGGAGCCGGAGTCCCAGGTCTCCCAACTGCGATGGCTCGACCGCGGTGGGGGCACCGGTCATGGGATCTGTACCCGACTGGGGTTTGGGGAAGGCGATGACCTCGCGGATGTTCTCCTCCCCCGCCAGAATGGCGGTGAGCCGGTCTATCCCGAACGCGAAACCACCGTGGGGCGGCGCGCCGTAGCGGAACGGCGTGAGAAAGAACCCGAAGCGACGATCGGCCTCCTCCTCGGAGATCCCGAGCAACCGGAAGATCCGGCCCTGGAGGTCGGGTTCGTGGATACGGATCGATCCCGAGCCCAGCTCCCATCCGTTGAGCACCAGGTCATATGCCAGTGACCGTACCGACATGGGATCGGACTCCAACTTGTCCATGTCTTCGGGATGAGGATGGGTGAAGGGGTGATGACCGGGCTTGGGGTTCCCGGCCTCGTCCTTGCCGACGAACATCGGGAAGTCGACGACCCACACGTAGCGATAGGGACCTTCGTGAACCGGTGGTCTACCCAAGTCGTTTCGCAGGGTGCCCAGGACCTCACAGGTCTGGTGCCATTCATCGGCCACGATGAGCAAGAGGTCACCGGTCTCGGCCCCAAAGGCCGCCACCAGTGATGACTTCTCGTCGTCGGACAAGAACTTGGCCACCGGCGAGTTCAGCGTGGCGTCGGCATCGACCTTCATCCACACCAGGCCCTTGGCTCCCAGCCCCTTGGCCCGTTCGGTCAGGGCGTCGAGCTTGTTGCGCCCATAGGCCTCGGCGGCACCGGGAACTCGAATGCCCTTGATGCATGGAGCCTTGAACGCGTTGAAGTCGGTAGCGGAGAAGATCGGGGTCAGCTCCACCAACTCCATGCCGAAGCGCAGGTCGGGTTTGTCGATCCCGTAGCGGTCCATGGCATCGCGCCATGTGATCTGCTCGATTTCGGGGGGCCGCTCTCCCGTCACCGCCTCGGCGGCTGCCATGACCGCCTCGGAGATGAAGGCCAGGACGTCGTCTTGGGTGACGAAGCTGGCCTCGGCATCGAGCTGCATGAACTCGTATTGACGGTCGGCCCGAAGATCCTCATCTCTCAGGCAACGAGCGATCTGGAAGTACCGGTCGGTGCCACCGACCATCAGGAGCTGCTTGTAGAGCTGCGGGCTCTGGGGCAAGGCGTAGAACTCGCCGGGCCGCTGACGACTCGGCACCAGGAATTCGCGCGCCCCTTCGGGGGTGGAGGGCATGAGCATCGGGGTCTCGACCTCGATGAATCCCTGATCCTCCATGGCCCGCCTGATGGCCGAGTTGACACGGGCCCGGACCCGAAGGTTGCGCTGCATACGCTCCCGACGCAGATCGAGGTAGCGGTACCTCAGGCGGACCATCTCGTCGACATCATCGGCGCGGCTGTCCAACGGGAACGGAGGCGGCTCGGCCACGGCCAGCACCTCCACCTCGCAATCCTGGAGTTCGATCTCGCCGGTGGCGAGCTTGGCGTTGACCGTTCCCTCGAGGCGATGGCGAACCGTCCCGGTGACCCGGATGACGAACTCGCTACGCACGTCCACAGATCCGGGTACCACGCACTGAACCACACCGGTGTGATCGCGCAGATCCACGAAGGCGAGGTGTTCGCCGTGTTCACGCCGCTTGGCCACCCAGCCGACGACGCTCACCTGCTCGCCGACGTGGTCGACGCGAAGCTCGCCGTTGTAGTGGGTACGTAGCCCGGCTGCCTGGGTCACTGTCGCTCCTCGGTGAGGTCAGTGGAGACGACACCATCGTCTCCCGGATGTTGATCTTCGCCCGCAGCAGAGGGACGCGGCGACACCGCCACCGGCCCCGATCCCAGCAAGGAAGCGATTCGGTCCACGAGTTCGGCTCTGGGGACGGTGAGCTGGTCGCCGCCGAAGTCATTGCGCAGGGGACGTACCGTCACCACCTCGTCCGCCACTTCTTGGTCTCCGACGATCACGGCCAGCGCTGCCCCCGAGCGGTCCGCCGCCTTCATCTGGGCTCGCATAGCCCGACCGTCGAAGGCCCGATCGCAGCGGATCGACTGAGACCTCAACATGGCGGTGATGTCTCGAGCCTGGTCCCCACCGGTGACATCCACGACGAAGACGTCGATCCGCGACGTGGGTGCCGGGAACACCGACTCTGCATCGCAGGCGATGAGCAGGCGCTCTATCCCGGACCCGAAACCGATTCCGGGGGTCGGTTGACCGCCCAGCTCCTCGACCAAGCCGTCGTAGCGACCTCCACCCAGGATCGTGGCCTGGGCGTTGTCGACGGTGGTGGGCACGAACTCGAAGGTGGTGTGGGTGTAATAGTCAAAACCGCGCACCAACCGTGGGGCCAGCGAGTAGCTGATCCCCAAGGCATCGAGCCCGTCGGTCACCCTGTTGAAGCGAGCCTGGCTCTCGGGCGACAGGTAATCAGCGATGACCGGGGCGTCAGCGGTGGCCTCGCGGGTCTGGCGTCGTTTGGAATCCAGGGCCCTCATTGGGTGCTGTACGGCCTTGTCCCGGTCCTCCTCGGCTAGGTCACCGATCCTGTCGGCCAACCAGACCCGAAGCGCTTCGACGTAGCGCACCCGGTCCCCGACCGTCCCCATGGTGTTGAGCTGGAGTACCACCTGGCGCAGACCGAGGGCGGCCAAGAACTCCGCCCCCAGGGAGATCACCTCCACATCGGCGTCGGGGTCAGCCGAACCGAGGAGCTCGAGACCCACCTGGTGGTGCTGGCGATAGCGGCCGGCCTGGACGTTCTCGTAGCGGAAGGCTGGGGTGGCGTACCAGACCTTCCAAGGCAGCACCGGCTGGTGCTGGACGAAGGCCCGCACCACCGATGCCGTGCCTTCTGGCCGTAGAGCGATACGACGGCCACCCTTGTCGTCGAAGTCGTACATCTCCTTGCGAACGGCGTCGGCCCCTTCGGACTCGCGCTGGAACACGCCGATCTCTTCGAACATGGGGGACTGGACCAGCCCGTAGCCAGCCCGTTCCACGACGGCGGCGTAGGTGGCCAACAACGCTTCCCACCGAGCCGACACCGGGGGGAGGATGTCCTGGGTGCCCTTGGGGGCCTGGAACTTGGCTCTGGCCATGAGTGCACAACGCTACCGGCCCACCGATCGGCCCCCGAAACGCAATGCCTCGGGGTCGGTGCCGTCAGCGACGGTGCGGCTCGGAGTGGTCCCAGTCGGCTAGGAGCGTCCGGACGGCCGTGGTCAACACCAACGGTTCGTCCAACATCGGGTGGTGGCCGGCTTCGGGGATCTCCACCACCGGAGCGTTGCGACCGAGCATCTCGTACATGGAGTCCCCGATGTCTGGCGTGACCAGGCCGAACTCGGCCCGCAACAACGCGAACCGACATCGCACCTCGGGCAGATAGGGCAGGGCCACCGACCGGATGCTGCCCGAGAATGCGTTGAACAGGTTGTGGTCGAACTTCCAGCTGAAACCACCGTCCACCGCCCGCAGCGAGCGCCGAGCAACGTGGTGCATCACGTAATCCAGGTAGTGGGCCTGGGACGGAACCGTTCGAAACCGTCCCAGCGCGTCGGCGGCGGTCGGGTACACCTTCGGTTGGCCGAACGCCTGACCAGCCCGTGACGCGCCGATCTCGGGATCGATGGCGGCCACCGGCGAGTCGACCACTATTACCCCGGCCAACGCGTCGGAGTGGAGCGCCGCGGTGGTGATGGTGACGAACCCACCCATCGAGTGGCCGATCAGCACCGGCGGACCTTGCATACCGGCGTCGGCAGCCACCGACATGACCTCAGCCGACCACTGTTCGAGGCTGTACTTCTGGCGCCAGCCGCTGTCCCCATGTCCGGACAGGTCGATCGCCGCTACCCGGTACTGCCGCGAGTAATGGGCGGCCACGTGGGTCCACCAGTGGGCATGGGCGCCGCCACCATGCACGAACACGATCCCGCGACGCCCCGGTTCACCCCAGGCCAGGTAGTGGATGGGCGTCCCATCCACCTCGACGTGTTCATCGAAGAACGGCGTATGCAGGGCCCGGCGGAACCAGTCCGGTGAGTCCGGGGCGATCAGGTCATCGACGGCGGCTACCACCGCGGGCACGGTACCGGATCAGGAGCCGGGTGCCGATCCCGGTAACACCCGATAGGTCTCGTACACGCCCTCGATCCCCCGGATGGCGCCGAGCACGAGACCCAGGTGCGACGGATCGCCAAGCTCCACGTCGAAGCGCATCGATGCCACCCGATCCCCGCCTGCATTCATGGTGCAGGTGAGGATGTTCACGTGGTTGTCGGCCAGCGCACTGGACACATCTCGCAACAGGCGGGGCCGATCGATCGCCCGGACCTCGATCGAGGCCACGAACGTGCCCCCGGAGAAATCCTCGTCCCACTCGACTTCGATCAGCCGGTCCCGCTGCCCAGATCGCAACGAACCGGCGTTGGCACAGTCGGCCCTGTGCACCGACACGCCACGCCCGCGGGTGACGAACCCGATTATCTCGTCTCCGGGAACTGGCGTGCAGCACCGCGACAGGCGCACCATCACGTCGTCTGAGTCCCTCGACATGGACACCTGCGCCCGGGCGGGTGATCTGGGTGCTACGCCGACGTTGCACCGTGGTGGGCAGCTGTTCCTCCCGACCATCCCCGGTGCGCAACGCCTTGCTGATCCGGGCGACGACGGACTGAGCCGAGACGTGGTGTTCGCCGATGGCCGTGTACAGGGCATCGACGTCGAGGTAGTTGAGGCCGCTGGCCACCTCGGCCAGGACCGACGGAGGCAGCTTCTGAGTGGGCAACCCCTCCCGTCGGAGCTGCTTTTGCAGGTCCTCCCGCCCAGACTCGCGGGCGTCCTCGCGCCGTTCCCGCGAGAACCACTGGCGGATCTTGTTGGCCGCTCGCGGAGTGTTGACGATCTGCAACCAGTCTCGACTGGGCCCGGTGCCCTCCACCTTGGAGGTGAATATCTCACACGTGTCACCCGAGGTGAGTTGATGGCTCAAGGCGACCAGACGGCCGTTGACCCGGGCCCCGACGCAGGAGTGGCCTACCTCGGTGTGGACGGCGTAGGCGAAGTCGATTGGCGTGGCCCCCTTGGCCATGGTGACGACCCGACCCTTAGGGGTGAACACATAGACCTCGTCCTGTTCGAGATCTACCTTCAACGTCTCCATGAACTGGGCGGGATCAGATGTCTCCTGCTGCCAGTCGACTATCCGGTTGAGCCAGGCCAGCTCGTCGGTGGGCGAACCGATCTTGTACGCGAAATGGGCCGCCACCCCGAACTCGGCGCGCTGGTGCATCTCTCGGGTTCGGAGCTGTACCTCCAGCGGTTTCCCCTGCGGTCCGACGACGGTGGTGTGCAGGGACTGGTAGAGGTTGAACTTGGGCATGGCCACGTAGTCCTTGAACCGCCCTTGCACCGGACGCCACGTGGCGTGGATCGAACCCAGAGCGGCGTAGCAGTCACGCACCGATTCGACCAGGACCCGGATACCGACCAAATCGTAGATGTCGTCGAACTGGCGACCCTTGACCACCATCTTCTCGTAGATGCTCCACAGGTGCTTCGGCCGACCGCTCACATCGGCGTCTACGCCCAACTCGTCGAGGCGTTGGCGGACCTGTTCGAGCACCTGGGCCAGGTACAGCTCTCGCTCCGGCGCCCGGGTCGACACCATGTGGTCGATCTCGGCGTACTGCTTGGGGTGAAGCGTCGCGAAGCTCAGGTCTTCGAGTTGTTGTTTGAGATCCTGCATGCCGAGCCGGTGCGCGAGCGGGGCGTAAACGTCGAGGGTCTCTCTGGCGATACGGGTCTGCGCCTCAGGCGACATCGCACCGAGGGTTCGCATGTTGTGCAGACGGTCGGCCAGCTTGATCATCAGGACCCTCAGGTCCTGAGCCATGGCCACCAGCATCTTTCGCATGGACGCGGCCTGCTGGGCCTGCTTCGAATCGAACTGGACCCGGTCGAGCTTGGTGACACCGTCGACGATGCCGGCCACATCTGGACCGAAGCGGCGGCTCAGCTCCTCGAGACCGACACCGGTGTCCTCGACCGAGTCGTGCAGAAGGGCGGCGGCGATGGTGACGTCGTCCAACCCCATGTCGGCCACGATCTGCGCCACCGACAACGGGTGTTGGATGTATGGCTCCCCGGTGCGGCGGACCTGGCCCGAGTGGGCACTGGCGGCCAGGTCGTAGGCCTGGGTTATGAGGGCAGTGGTCGACTTGGGCTGATGACTCCGAAACGACGCCAACAGCGGAGCCAACTCCACCGATGCCGGCGCGCTGGACAGTCGCCACGGCAGAACCCGGCTCACGGTCGACATGCCACCAGCCTAGGGATCGTCGGGCAGCCCGCGGGTGCTGCCTGCCCAGCGAGAAGCGCCGGCCTCGTCAGCCGTAGGTCAGCAGGGTGTGGATCGGGTACGAGCCGATTCCGTCGCGGCCGGCCAAGAACGCCAGTTCCATCAGGAACCCGAACCCGATCAGCTCACCACCGACCCCCTCGACCAGCCGCGCCGCGGCTGTGGCCGTTCCACCGGTGGCCAACACGTCGTCCACGATCAGAACCCGCTCGCCGGGCCGGATGGCGTCTCGGTGGATCTGCAGGTGGTCGGTTCCGTACTCCAGGGAGTACTCCTGGGTCTCGGTCTCCCATGGCAGCTTCCCAGGCTTGCGAACGGGCACGAACCCCACGCCCAACCGCAGCGCAACCGGTGCAGCCAGGATGAAGCCTCGGGCCTCCACCCCGATCACCTTGTCGACCGGATGATCCGCGAACGCGGCGGACAGTGCCTCGATACACGCGGCGAAGGCTCCGCCCGAGGCCAGCATGGGGGTGATGTCCTTGAACATCACCCCAGCGCGGGGGAAGTCGGGCACGTCACGGATCAGATCCCCGAGCACACCTGACAGGTCGATCCCCGAACCGGCAACGGTCTCCGACGAAACGGAACTGGGACTCTGCTCGGTCATCGGGAGCTCTTCTTTCGGGGTCGGGGTGCCGAACCTGGCGCCACCGGGTTGTCGGCCAAATCCGCGGGACCATCGGTGGCACCGGAGCGGCGAGCCAAGACTGTCTCACGACCCTCTCGGAACCGGGGCTCACGTTCCTTGAGTAAGGCCAACAACGGGGTTGCGATGAACAGGGACGAGTAGGCGCCGGACAGCAGACCCAAGAACAGTGCGATCCCGTACTCCTCCAGGGTGGACGCGCCCAGCGCCACCGAGCCCACCAGCAGAACCGACACGATCGGCAGGAGCGTGGTGATCGATGTGTTCAACGACCGCATCAACACCTGGTTGAGGGAGAGGTTGGCCATCTCGCTGTAGGTCATCTTCGGCTTGGTTCCCGAGGCCAGACCGGTGTTCTCGTCGACTCGGTCGAACACCACGATGCCGTCGTAGATGGAGAAGCCGAGCATGGTCAACAGGGCGATGACCGTGGCCGGGGTGACCGGGAAGTTGAACAACGAGTACAGACCCACCACCACGATGAGATCGTGGAACAGGGCCACAACGGTGGCGATGGCCATCTGCAGCTCGAATCGGATGGTGATGAAGATGGTGATGGCGGCCAGGAACACCACCAACGCACTCTGTGCCTTGTCGGAGATCTGTTGTCCCCAGGACGGTCCCACCGTGTCGATGGTGACCTCGGCCTCGGGGGTGCCGGTCAGCCGGGTCAGGACGTCGGTGACGTCTTGGCTGAGACGGGCCCGCTCGGCGGCTTCGAGATCCACGAGGTCCTCGACCTCACTGGTCATCTTGTTGATCGACGCCCGGTATGCCGCGACCTTGGCCGCCTGGTCCTTGGCATCCTCGACCTTGCCCGGCAGCGCGTCGATTTCGGCCTGAAGGGCAACCAGCGGATCGGGAACGGGTTTGGCGAACGGACCGGTCACCCCCGACAGGTCATCTCGTACTCCTCGAAGGCCTCCCACCACCGCGGCGGGAGCATCGTCGATCAGCCCGTCGAGTCCGGAGCGAGCTTTGGCCAGCGCCTTGTCGGTGGCAGGGGCTGGGTCGACCTCGGACGCGGCTTCGACTCGCAGGAAGCTCTTGGAGTTGCCGTCGCTGTTCTGGGTGACCTCTTGGACCTGGGCATCCTGGTAACCGAGGTCGGTGAGGGCGGCCGATACCTCGGCCACGTCGGCCTTGCCGGCCGCCACCTCCCACACCGTTCCGCCGGTGAAGTCGATACCCAGGTTGAGGCCGCTGCCGACCACCGACACCAAGCCGATGGCGATGGCCAGGCCTGAACCAACGAACCAGACCTTCCACCGACCGACGATGTCGAAGTCGGTCTCACCGTTGTAGAGCCGGGACCAGATGCTGGAGGTTTCTGCCGCGCCACCGGTGGGTTCGCTGATCTTCTTCTCCGATGTACTCATGCCGTGACCGCCTTGGGCGAGGAAGTGGCCCGGTCCGTGGCGGCCCCGAGCCCGAACAGTCGGGAGTTGGCGAACCGTGGCGACCGAGACATCAACAAGATGAGAGGCCTGGTGAAGAAGATGGCCACCGTCAGGTCGACGATCACCGAAATCCCCAGGAAGTAGGCGAAACCTCGCACTGGCCCAACGGTGAGGTACCACAGCAGGAACGCACCGATGAATGCAGCACCGTTGGCCGTCAGCACGGTGCGGATGCCGTGGTGGTAGCCGACCTCGGTGGCCCGCCTGATGCTGCGACCCTTTCGAACCTCGTCCTTGACCCGCTCGAAGACCACCACATAGGTGTCGACGGTGGTTCCCACCGACACGATGATCCCGGTTATTCCGGCCAGAGAAAGCGCCAGCCCCTGGCTTTCGGACAGGAGGCACACCACGCCGTACATCAGCGCCATCCACACCAGCAGGCTCACCACCACGACCAACCCGAAGCCCCGGTAGTAGAGGATCATGTACAGGCAGAGCGCGGCGATGCCGATGGCGCCGGCGAGCAGGCCAGCTCGAAGCGAGTCACTGCCGAGGGTGGCCGACACCTGGCGGAGGGCAGCCTGTTCGAACTCGACGGGGAGCGAGCCATAGCGAAGGACGAGGGCGAGGTCCTTGGCTTCTCCTTCGGTGAAGTCACCTGATATCTGGAAGCTGTCGTTTGAGGCCAGGTCTGGGCCTTAGACGGCGGGGGCCGATAGGACAACGCCGTCGAGAACGATGGCAATGGACCCATTCGTCCCACCCACCGCCGGGCAGGTCTCGGCACCCTCGTAGCAGGCGTTGAAGGCCTCGTTGGCCTTCTTCACCTGGCTGCGCTTGACCGCGGTGACAACCTGCCACTCGCCGTTGGTGAGCACGGCATCGGCCTTGGAAAGGGAGTCTCCCTCCATGGCCACGGGGCCCAACGTGTAGATGATGCTTCCGTCTTCGGACAGCAGGTTCACCGCCCCTTCGGGAAGGCCGGTGCTGTCGATCGGCGGGTCGACCGTGACCCCCGAGGAGCCGCACGCCGCCGAGCTGCCGCTACCAGACGAACCTGCGCCCGCAGCGGTGGTGGTCGTGGTCGATGAACCGTCGACCACCGTTGTGGCAGTCGACGCCGTGGTCGCTGGCACCGTCGTGGAGGGCGCCGTGGTGGTGGGTGCCGTGGTGGTGGGGATCTCGGTGGTGGTCGGCGGGGTCGTAGTCGTAGGCGCGAACTGCACCGGGAGAGCGCCCTCTCCGGGTGCAAGCCCCACGGCCCCACCTTCGAACTCGGCCATTCCGGTCTCGCTGGAGCCACCTTCGGTCTCCGGCTCAGAGGTCTCTGCCGCCGTGGTCGCGGTCGTGGATGCACCGACCGCGGTGGTGGTCGACTCGCCGGGAACCGCCGTGGTGCCGGCACCTGTTGACGTGGTCGTCGTTGGGTCTGCCGGGGCGGTCGAGCCTGACGTGGCCGGGCTCAGTCCCGGTGAGTTCGGATTGATGGCCCGGCTGAGAACGGGCCTGAACTCGAGGCGGGCGGTGCAACCGACCAGCGATTCGGCCTGGGCGCGGTTCTTGACGCCGGGAAGCTGGATGACCACGGTTCGACCTTGGCGACTGATGTCGGGCTCGGCCACGCCGAGACCGTCCACTCGCTGGCGGATGATTTCCATGGCCTTGTCGACCGATTCCTCAGAGGGAAGTCGACCGTTCACCTCCTTGGCCTGCAACACAACCGAGAACCCACCCTGAAGGTCGAGCCCCAACACCGGGCTGGTCGAGGTGGCCTTGGCCAGAGCCAAGCCTCCGAACGACACCACCAGCATGGCGATGAGAGGAACCAGCAACTGTCTCCGCTTCACGAGTGCACTCCCCGCTCCATGCCCTCGTCGGGCTCGTTCTTGTTGTCTGAGTTGACCATCGGAATACCTTCGGAACGTTGGTCGGACCGAGCCTCACCACTGGCACCATCTGCTGCCGGGTTGGTCAGGAGGCGGACTACCGCGGCCCGGGCCAGGGTCACCTCCACGCCCGGAGCCAACTCGATCAGCACCGTCTCGGTTTCGAGACCGGTGATCCGTCCGTGGATTCCGCCCGCGGTGATCACTTGGTCTCCGACTGTGAGGTTGGCCACCATCTGGCGTTGTTCACGGACCCGGGCCTGTTGCGGTCTGATGAGGAAGAACCATCCGATGGCGATCAGCAAGATGGTAAGCAGCAGTTGAGGCACGCGGGAACGCTCGGTGGAGGGTGGATGAGGCCGGGGTGAACCTTAGGACCTCGACCTGACCGGTCCTACATCACCGGCGCGCACACACCATGATCAACCCCACACCTCGAGGATGCGTCGGCGCTCAGCCTGGAACCGCCCGGCTCGAACCGCGTCGCCCAGGCCCGACACCAGCGTCGACAACCAGGAAACGTTGTGAACGGTCAACAACCGGGCCGCGGTCGGTTCTCCCAGTCGATGCAGGTGACGTAGGTACGACCTCGACCACCGTCGACACACCGGGCACGGGCAGCGCTCATCGAGCGGGCGCTCGTCACACTCGTACTCCGATCGCTTGATGTTGAGCTTGCCGGTGCTGGTCAGGACGGTGCCGTGACGGGCGTGTCGGGTGGGTAGAACGCAGTCGAACATGTCGACGCCCAGGCCCACCGCCTCCACGATCGACACCGGATCGCCGACACCCATCAAGTATCGAGGCTGATCGGCGGGGAGGTGTTCGATGGCCGCAGCCAACGCCGGCAGCATCTCCTCCAGCGGCTCGCCGACCGAGAGCCCACCGATGGCGTAGCCGTCGAACCCGACCTCGACGGTTCGACGAGCCGACTCCGAACGCAGGTCCAGGTCCACTCCCCCCTGGGAGATGCCGAACTGGACTTGGGCCAAGCCACGTTCCTCGCGTTCGGACCGGCTGGCGATGAAGGCGCTACGTCCCCTCGCCGCCCACCGGGCTGTGCGATCCACCGCAGACCTCACCACCGACGTCGGTGCCGGCAGCGCCGGGCAGACGTCGAGGACCATCTGGATGTCAGCACCGAGCAGGGCCTGGACCTCCACCGCCCGCTCCGGGGTCAGGTGGTGTGAGGATCCGTCGTAGGTGGATCGGAAGATGGCGCCGTCCTCGGTGACCTTTGGTGACAGCGAGAAGATCTGGTACCCACCCGAATCGGTGAGGACGTGACCTGACCAGTCCATGAAGCGATGTAGACCGCCCATCTCCGCAATCAGCTCGGCACCCGGTCTCAACATCAGGTGGTAGGTGTTTCCCAGGATCAGTGGGATCCCCAGTGCCTCCAGGTCCTGGGAGTCCAAGGTCTTGACCGCGGCCCGGGTGCCGACGGGCATGAACAAGGGTGTGGGCAACTGCCCCCGGGCCGTCCTGATGACACCGGTGCGGGCCGAGCCGTCCACGGCATCGAGGTCCAACTTCAGCGTCATCCGCCCTCCACCATCGCCTCCTCGATCTCGACGCCGGCGCGCAATGCCCCCTTGTCCACCACCATGGCGTCACCGAAGGAGAGGAACCGATACCCTCGGCCAGCGCCACGGCGTAGAGATCACGCCAGCCGGGTCCGGCGAAAGCCTCGACCATGGCGAGGAACGAACTACGGAATACGTGGAAATTGGTCATCAACCGATCGACCAACCCGAATGAGTAGTCCCCATGGATGAACAGGTCGGTGTCGCCTTCGGTCTCGCCCGTAGCGGCGAAGGATTCCAGTGCCCTTACCGTGGTGGTCCCGACCGCTACCACTCGCCCCGAGGCAGCGGACCGATCTCTCAGGGCGACCACGGTGGCGGGCGGGATTCGATAGCGCTCAATGTGCATCGGATGGTCTTCGACCCGGTCCACGGTGATGGGCCGGAACGTGCCCAGCCCGACCACGAGTTCGACCCGCAGGAGCTTCACCCCTCGGGCCTCACATCGCTCCAACACGTCATCGGTCAGGTGCAGCCCGGCGGTGGGGGCGGCCACCGAGCCCGGGCGTTGGGCGAACACCGTCTGGTATCGCTCAGGGTCCGTCAACGGGGTGTGGAGGTAGGGCGGGAGCGGGACCTCACCCAGATCGGCCAACCACTGCTGCTCCGAGGCCTGATCCGAGCCCTCGAAACGGACCAGGCGACGCCCATCGTCTCCCTGGGGTGGGCCCACCTCCAGGACCGGAGAGCCGACGGAGGCCCCACCATGTGGACCTGGCGCGTGGAGGACCGTGCCCGGCGCAACTCGCCGCCCAGGGCGAACCAGTGCCTCCCACCCTCCTTCGGCTCGTCGGTGCAACAGCAACACCTCAACCGCTCCCCCGCTCGGTTTGAACAGGTGGAGGCGAGCCGGGATGACGCGCGTGTCGTTGACCACCAGGAGGTCACCTGGTTCGAGCAGGTCGGGGAGATCGGCCACGCTGCGGTGGAAGATCGGCCCTCCAGCGGCAACCAACAGCCGGGCCGAATCACGGGGTTCGGCCGGGACCTGGGCAATGGCCCCATCGGGTAGGTCGTAGTGAAGCGAGGCCGTGTCCATGAGCTTCGCCAGCGTAGGGGGGATGCCTCACCTCCTTGCCCCTTCCCAGGCCGGCGCGGTGGACCAGCTAACCGAACAGACCCGGAGGTGGGGCCTGGTCAGCGCTGACGACCGGGGCAGTCAGGCCCAGGTGAGCCCATCCCGCGGCCGTAGCGACCCGACCACGCGGCGTTCGCATGAGTAGGCCTTCACGGATCAGGAACGGTTCGTACACGTCCTCGACCGTTTCGGTTGGTTCGGACACGCTTATGGCCAACGTCGACAACCCCACCGGACCGCCCCCGAACCGCTGGCACAGAGCCCCCAGCAGTGCCCGGTCGACCTTGTCCAAGCCGCGTTCGTCTACCCCGAACAGTTCGAGTCCGGCCCGGGCTGCCTCCCGGTTCACCAGCCCATGTCCGCGTACCTCGGCGAAATCCCGAACTCGTCGGAGCAGGCGGTTGGCGATCCGGGGCGTTCCCCGGGCCCGACGGGCGATCTCGACCGCTCCGTCTTGTTCGATCTGGACGCCGAGAATTCCGGCTGCTCTCACCACGATGGCCACTAGGTCGGCGGGCTCGTAGTAGTCGAGGCGGGCCACCAGTCCGAACCGGTCTCGAAGGGGCCCGGTGATCAGACCGGTACGAGTGGTGGCTCCCACCAGGGTGAACCGGGGGACGTCCATGCGGATGGAGCGGGCCGCCGGGCCCTTACCCAGCACGATGTCGAGCTGGAAGTCTTCGATGGCCGGGTAGAGGACCTCTTCGACGGCTCGGGACAGCCGGTGGATCTCGTCGATGAAGAGGACATCGCCCTCCTCCAGTTGGGACAGGATCGAGGCCAGGTCACCGGCCCGTTCCAAAGCCGGTCCGGAGGTGACGTGGAATCCGACCTCCATCTCGGTGGCGACGATCCCCGCCAGGGTGGTTTTGCCCAGGCCGGGTGGCCCGGCGAACAGGAGGTGGTCGGCGGCCTGACTGCGGAGCTTGGCCGCGCCCAAGATGATCGACAGGTGTTCCTTGAGTTCGGCCTGTCCCACGAAATCGCTGAGGGTGCGGGGACGTAGGCCGGCTTCGTCGGAAGCCTCCGACGGCTCGACCGGCTCGGGATCCAGCAGTTCGTCACGCACGTCAGCGCCCACCCGACAGCCGCTTCAGTGCCTGACGGAGCAGGTCACCGGCATCGGCACCACTCAGATCTGCCGTTGCGGCCGCGATCTCCTCGGGGCCGTAGCCGAGACCGGCCAGGCCTTCTCGCACGTCGGACAGACCCGAGCGCGAGCCGTCACGCTCGGCGTCGCCGTCACCGTGGCCGGCGGGCCGGTCGTCGTTGTCGGGAATGTCGTCGAGACGGCTCTTCAACTCGATCAGCAACCGGGCTGCGGTCTTGCGGCCGACACCGGGTACGAGGCACAGCGCCGTCACGTCTTCTTCTGCCACCACACGAGCGAGTGTGGCCGGAGGGTGGACCGACAAGATGGCCAACGCCAGAGCCGGGCCCACTCCGTGCGCTCCGAGAAGAGCCTCGAAGGTATTGCGCTCGGACTCGGAGACGAAGCCGTAAAGGGCCTGCGCGTCTTCTCGGATGTGGTGGTGGATCCACACGAACACATCGGCCCCCAGATCTCCGAGCCGGGCCGAGGTGGCGGGACCGGCCTGAACCCGGTACCCGACCCCTGACACCTCGACCAGCACCTCACCGGAGATCGATCGGCTCACCATCCGGCCGCTCAAGGAGCCGATCACCGGGCGCTCCTGGCGCCCGCGGCGCTGGCGACCCGCCGAGCCATCCCGGCCCGGGCCAGATGGCATAGCGCCAACGCCGCGGCATCGGCGGCATCAGCAGGCCGGGGCGGGGACTTGAGCAGCAGCAGCCGTTGGACCATGGATTGAACCTGGACCTTGTCGGCCGATCCATCTCCGGTGACGGCCAGCTTCACCTCGTTGGGCGAGTACTGGACGACCTCGCACCCAGCTCCCACCGCTTCGGCCATAGCCAGGCCGCTGGCCTGACCCACCGACATCGCCGTTCTGACGTTCACCTGAAAGAACACCCGCTCGACAGCGACCACGTCAGGGCGCAGCTCGGAGATCAGCTCTCGGAGGTCTCGCTGAAGGTCGGCCAGCCGGACCGGCAACGGGGCGGTCGGATCGGTCCGCAGGACGCCCAGTGCCTCAGCCCGGGGACCGTTGGAGGTGGCCCGAACCGCGCCGTACCCACAGCGCGAGAGCCCCGGATCGATACCCAATGCGAACACCTGTACGACGCTAGCAACTGGGTGGGGACAGCCGGCGGACCCGAGTCGAACCACTGCCATTCGGGCACGCCGCAAGCGGGCCGCCGACTGACATGCCGAGCGATGAGTGCAGAGACGAGTCCGGATCTCTGTGGCAGGGCTCGGAGACCCTGACCAATCCCCAGGGTCGGTGGGTGTGAGAATGACGCCCACCTTCCCCAAGCCGGTCAAGTAGGCCGCCCCGGAGCCGATGAGAGTTTGATGTCGAGCGCCTCCCCAAGAACCGCATCCCCACCCGATCCGGTGGTCGAGCTCGTCGACGTCAAGCGAAGCTTCGGAAGCGTCCACGCCCTGGCCGGGCTGAACCTGGTGGTCCCCTCCAATCGGATCACCGTTCTTCTCGGCCCCAACGGCGCTGGCAAGACCACCGCCATCCGCATGATCACCGGAGCCTTGGACGCCCACAGTGGAACGGTGCGTACCTTCGGCCTCGACCCATCCCGTCACGGTGAGCAGGTGCGGCTCCGCTGCGGGGTGGTTTCGGCCAAGCCCGCGCTCTACGACCGGCTGGATGCCCATTCCAACCTGGCCTACGCCGCCGAGCTCTACGGCCTCGGCCGCGGACCATCGGTGGATGCCCGCATCCGAGAGGCGGCCGCCCGCTTCGGAATCGACCACGCCTTGGACCAGCGCGTCGGTGGATTCTCGACGGGCATGAAGACCAGGCTGGCTCTGGCCCGGTCGATCCTCCACCAACCAGACCTGCTGCTCTTCGACGAGCCGACGTCGGGCCTGGACCCCGAGTCCAGCCACGCCGTGTTGGAGATGATCAGGGAGATGACCGACAACGGCCGGACGGTCGTCATGTGCACGCACCTCCTGCTGGAAGCAGAAGGTTTGGCCGACACCGTGGTGGTGATGGAGGACGGACGAGACCTGGTGGCGGGGACCCCGAGCCAACTCACCCGCCAGTTCTGGCCCGGCACCGTCGTGCTCGTCGGGGCCGAGAACCCCGAGATGTTCGCCACTGCGGCTGAGATCGGGGGAGTCAGCCTCGTGGAACCAGATTCCGATCCGAACCGTGTTCGGCTTCACCTCGACGGTGACCACCACACCCCAGATGTGGTGAGGGAACTTGTTACCCGTGGGGTGCGTCTCACCAGGGTCGAGCTGATCGAGCCGTCCCTCGAAGACCTGTACTTCGCGGTCCGCACCAAGAAATCGATCGCCGACGACGGCGGACGCCAACTCACTCCGTCGGGGGCGGAGGTGGTCACCGACAGACACCGACAGGTGGCAGCCCTAACCGGATGGCCGAGCTCCGAGGAGACCCAGTGACCGAACCGACCTCAGCTCCGACGAAACCGGGCTGGCGCAACCTGAACTGGGGACGGGTGCTGATCGTGGCCCGTTCCGACATGCGTCAGCTCCTGGAAGACAAGGGATTCTGGATGCCGATGGTGCTTTTGGGCGCCATCTTCTTCTTGTTCATCCCCACCGTTCTCCTCCTGTCGATCACCAGCATCGGCAACGTCGAGGTCGTCTCCCAGATGTCCCAGACGCTAAAGGTGCTACCCAAGTCCGCGCAGGCCCAGATCGAAGGACAGAGTGACCAGGGCCGCACCGCCTACGCCTTGGCCGTGTTCTTGTTGGCCCCGGTGGCGATCGTGGTGCCCCTGACCATCTCGACGGCCATCGGCGCGTCGACCATCGTCGGTGAACGAGAACGTGGCACCGGGGAGTTCCTGGCCCACTCCCCTGCCCACGAGCACGAGATCTATCTCGGCAAGCTCCTCGCCAGCCTCCTTCCCGGCTACGTGACCACCATCATCGGCTTCGGCATCTACTCCTTGGTGGTCAACCTCTTCGTGGGACCAGAAGTGGGCGGATGGTTCTTCCCCACGCCTCACTGGTGGGTGCTGATGTTGTGGGTGGTTCCACCGTTTCTGGCCCTGACGCTGTCGATCGTGTTGCGCTTGTCGGCCCGGGTGAAGAGCACGGCCGCTGCCCAACAGGCCGCTGGGCTGGTGACACTTCCGATGATCGGCATCGCCTACAGCCAGAGCACCGGCGCCCTGTTCGGCGCCCAGGCTGCGGGTCTTTACCTGGGTGGGCTGGCTTGGATCGTGGCCGGCTTCGGCCTCGCCCGCGGGATGCGCGCCGTCAGCCGATCCCGCCTCCTGGGTGTCGCCGACGGCGTGTGACCAGCGGTCAGACTGCTGATCGGATAGCGGCCAGCAGTTCCTCACTGCGACGGAAAGTGGCCCCGGCGAACCCGCGGTGAACGTAGGTGACCAACCCGGCCCCATCGACCACGAAGACGCATCGACGGTAGAAGCCGACCGGGCCCAGCACCCCGTAAGCACGGCCCACATCCTTGGCTTCGTCGGCGAGCAGCGGAAAGGCGAAGCCGTTCTGCTCGGTGGCGAAGTCCTCATGGCTGTCGAGGCCCTGTGGGCTGATGGCCAGAATCTGGGCGTCCAACTCCTCGAACTGGGCCACGTCTTTGCTGTAGCTGTTGAGTTGCCGGGTGCACACCGGCGTGGAGTCTCCGGGGTAGAACACGAGCACCACCGGAGCCCCCCGCAAGTCCGAGAGCCGATAGGTGGATCGCTCGCCATCACGCACCCCAGCCAACTCGAAGTCAGGTGCACGATCGCCGGAGGACAGAGCCATGGCACGGACCCTAACGGATGCCCTCGGCCCACCCGCGCCCCCGACTGGCACCTGACTCAGGCCAGTTCGGCGAGGACTTCGTCGGGGATGTCGAAGTTGCCGTGAACCGCTTGGACATCGTCGAGATCATCGAGGGCGTCTACCAGGTCTAGGACCTTCTTGGCCGCGCCCTTGTCGTCCAGGGTCACCAGGTTCTGGGCGACCATGGTGAGGTCGGATTCCTCCACCTTGTAACCGGCCTCTTCCACCGCGGTCCGAACGGCGTGGAGATCGGTCGGGCCGGTGGTGACCCGCCAGAAGTCTCCTTCACGCACGATGTCCTCGGCGCCGGCATCAACGGCGGCCATCATGAGGTCGTCCTCATCGACGCTGCCATCGACCAGCATCGTCCCCTTGCGGTCGAACTGCCACGCCACCGCGCCAGGCTCGGCGACAGAACCGCCGCGCTTGGTGAACACGCTCCGCACGTCTGATCCGCTTCGGTTGCGGTTGTCGGTCAGGACGTCTACCAGCAGCGCGACACCACCGGTGGCGTACCCCTCGTAGGTGATCGACTCGTACGCGACTCCCTCGAGTTGGCCCGAGCCTCGCTTGATGGCCTTCTCGATGGTGTCGAGCGGTACCGACTGGTCGCGGGCCTTTTGGAACATGGTCCGAAGCGAAGGGTTCATCTCGGGGTCGGGGCCACCCTCGCGGGCGGCAACCTCGACCTGGCGGATCAACTTGGCGAACACCTTGGCCCGCTTGGCGTCGGTGGCGCCCTTCTTGTGCTTGATGGTTGCCCATTTGGAATGGCCGGACATGGAGCCTCCTCGGCGGTTCTGTTGTGGTCCGGTGAGGACCGACATGGTCTAGGCCATGTGGGGGATATGGGTGATCAGGTCAGGTCATCGAGAGGAACATCTGGTGGATGCGCAGATCATCGGTCAACTCGGGATGGAAGGCCGAGACCAGAACGGATCCGGCTCGACACAGGACCGGATGGCCATCCACCGAAGCCAGGACCTCGACGTCGAGGCCGACCTCTTCCACGAAGGGGGCCCGGATGAACACAGCGTGGAACGACTCATCCAGTCCGGCCACCGCCAGGTCCGCTTCGAAGGAGTCGACTTGGCGGCCGAACGCATTGCGCCGAACGGTGATGTCGATTGCTGCGAAGCTGCGTTGATCGGCACGACCGTCCAACACCGTGTCTGCCAGAACGATCATGCCGGCACATGTACCCATGGCCGGCATGCCACCGGCCAGGCGTTCGGCCAGGGGTGCGGCCAACCCCGACGAGGCCAGCAGCTTGGACATCGTGGTGGATTCTCCGCCTGGGATCACCAGTGCGTCGACATCACCCAGTTGCTCGGGCGTACGCACCTCGACGGTGACGGCGCCCAGAGCAGCAAATGCGTCAGCGTGAGGGCCGACCGCTCCTTGTAGAGCCAGCAGTCCGATCTTCACCGGTGACCGATCCTGGAGGTTCCGACGGGCTCGGGCCGTCGGAAGCGGTGTTGGAGGAGCGGGCGGAACGGACGGAACGACGAGGCAAGTTCGGTCACCAACCCCGATCGGCGAAGGTCTGCTCGAGCGAGCCGATCTCCAAGCCCGGCATGGCCCGACCCAGACCACGGCTCACCTTGGCCAGGATGGCCGGGTCGTTGTAGTGGGTGGTGGCCTCGACGATGGCCTTGGCCCGAGCCGAAGGGTTGTCGGACTTGAAGATCCCCGACCCTACGAACACAGCTTCAGCCCCGAGTTGCATGGCCAACGCGGCATCGGCGGGGATGGCCAGACCGCCGGCGCAGAACAACGGGACCGGGAGGTTGCCCGTCTGGTGCACCTCTTGAATCAGAGGTAACGGGGCCTGGAGCTTCTTGGCCCAGTCGAAAAGCTCGGCACTGTCGGCCTGGGTGATCCTGCGGATGTCGCCGGTGATTGAACGAAGGTGACGGACGGCCTCGACCACGTTGCCGGTTCCGGCCTCGCCCTTGGAGCGGATCATGCAGGCGCCTTCGCTGATCCGGCGCAGGGCTTCACCCAGGTTGGTGGCACCGCACACGAAGGGAACGGTGAAGGCCCATTTGTCGATGTGGTGAGCCTCATCTGCTGGGGTGAGGACTTCGGACTCGTCGACGTAGTCGACGCCTAGCGCCTCGAGGATCTGGGCTTCGACGAAGTGACCGATTCGGGCCTTGGCCATCACCGGGATGGTGGTCACGGCCTTGATGCCCTCGATCATCTCGGGATCTGACATGCGGGCCACGCCACCGTCACGGCGAATGTCGGAGGGCACCCGTTCCAGAGCCATGACCGCAACCGCACCGGCGTCCTCGGCGATCTTGGCCTGTTCCGGGTCGACCACGTCCATGATCACGCCGCCCTTGAGCATCTCCGCCAGGCCCCGCTTGACCAGCCTGGTACCGGTCTCGGCGGCGGAATTCGGGGAGGAAGAGGTGGCGGACATGGTGTCCAGTGTAGGGATGCCCATCGGCGCGGCAGAAGCCCAAAAACGGGGTGACTCTGCCGGTATGGCCAACAGGACTCTTCGATCAGTTGATGGTGGTGACCCCGCCACTGCGGGGAAGCTCGACCCAGGTATTCCCGGGCGTCAGCAGGATCGGGTTTCCGGATCGGTCGGTGAGTGTGGCGGGCTGATCCTGGGCCAAGCGGGTCCATCTACCCCACACCACCTTGCCATCGGTGTAGACGAACAGCTCGCCCTCGCCGACGGTGTGGGCCTCGGGTGACCGGGTGTCGGCCGCGCTGCGCCCGTACTCTGTGACCATCACCACGATGTTGGCGGCGCTGACCCGCGTGCCGTCGGCGGCGTTGTGCTCTCGATCGTTCTGGGATCGCAGGTACAGGCGTGTACCGGGGTCCCAGTGCCATGACACCGGCGACGAGTTGGAACCTCCACCCCAACCAAGCTGCACACCTTGGGCTGGTTCGGCCAGCGGTGACGGGGGCTGGTCATCGGCTCGGAACTGAAAGATCGGGTTGGGTGGGGCCGTGGCTTCAGGCCGCCGGCCCCACAGTTCGTCGGCCTCCACGAACAAGTTGTGGGGCGCTCGCCGCCCGGGCTCGCGCGAGTACGACGAGCTGGCAGCATCATGCCCCACGTCCAGCAAGAACGGCGATCGACGCACCTCACCGACCACGCCGTCGTTCCCGCCCGACCACGCGAACAAGACCGGGCCGAGTTGGGGCAGGAGGATGACGTCGGTGGTGCGGGCCGAGCGGATCGGGCCAATCCGGCCAGGGGCCTTGGAATGGAACACGGCAGCAAAGCGCGTGATGTTGCCTTCGACGATCTCCTCGAACACCACATCGGCCCGGGAGACCCCGGCCTGGGGTAGTGCCGACTCAGGTCCCCGGTCCAAGTTGTCGATCTTGGCCACCAGCGCGGGCCGGTTCACCAGCGCGGGGTCGGCCACCTTGAGACCGGTCAGCGGGGCTACCGGACCGGAGGCAGGCTCGGTGGTGGTCGCAACCTTGGTGGTGGTGGTCGTGGCTGCCGTGGTGGTTGATGCCGCCGGCTCGGCGTCGTCACCACCTCGCAACGCGAAGGCGACAGCCCCGATCAGGACTACGACGGCGGCGATCACCCCGCCGATGATCCGCGGATCGATGCGTGAAGTCGAGGGCTCGGTCATCGACTACAGGTTGCTCTCCGGCGGGCAAGTTGTGGTGGATGGACCGGGCGGCCACGGCTCCTCAGCCTCGATCCGCCGATCGAACTTGGGTCCTTCTCAATTCTTCCTGGTCACCCAGGTGAGACGGGTCTCTGTGCGGCCACCAGAGGTCCCGCACACGCCAAGCACTGGATCACGACGGGTGGTAGTTCTGGATCAGAGCTCGCGGAGGGCCTCGATGCGGTGCTCCAACGGCGGATGGGTGTCATACATCACGTTCCACTGGGCGAGGTGTCCTTGCTCATCGGTGACGGCCAGCGGAGCCGCCAACCAAAGGTGAGCGGTGGAACGCCCCGCGGCATGCACCACCGTCGGCTCTCCGCTCATCTTCTCCAACGCCGATATGAGCCCGGGTGGGTACCTGGTCATCGCCACCGCGGCCGCGTCGGCTTCTATCTCCGTGCTTCGACTGACCGCGAGGTGCATCATTCGCGACACGACGGGGGCAAACACCAACAGGGCGAATCCGAGGAGGGCAATGGGACGGGCGGCACCGTCTTGGCGTTCTTGGTGACCGTGTCGACCACCGTTCCACCACGCCAGTCGGATCAACATGTCCGACAGCAGCGCCAGCGGGCCGAGCAGGCAGACAGCCAGAGTGGCCACCTGCACATCGTTGTTCTTGATCCGGCACAGCTCGTGGGCCACAACCGCTTCCAACTCCAGCCGGTCGAGCCGTTCGAGCAACCCGGTGGTCACCGCGAGCGTGGCGTGGCGATGGCTTCTACCCGCGGCCATGGCGTTGGGGGCGTCGTCGACTATCAGCCGGATCGACGGTTTGGGCAGACCGCCGGCGATGCACAGACCGTCCACGATGTTGTGGAGCCGGGCGTAGGTGACCTCATCGGCCACTCGAGCTCGACTGAATCGGACCACGACTCGATCGGCTGCTAGCCACGCCAACCCAGCGGCATCGGCTGCGACTAGCAGGGCCACCATCGGCACCTTCACCCCGTCGAATCCGGCCAGGAGCAGTAGCGCCCAAGTGATGGCGCTCGCGCTCACTATGAACACGATGACCAACGCCGCGGTGCGGCGGCGGGTCCGTTTCGCCTCTTCGTTCACGTCGGAAGACCTCGGCGGGTCAGTAGTCGTTGGGGCCGGTCGTAGCGCTCGGTTCGCCGCCAGCGGCGAACGGCTTGCGGCTCTCGAACTTGAATCGACGAGCTATGGCCGACCAGGGAACGGTCTCGATCTTGGTGTTGTAGACCGCGACCGAGGCGTTGTAGACCTTGGCCGCGGTGGCGACCTGGCCGGGGTCCGAGCTGGCCTGGGCCTGCTCCAGGGCTGCCCACGCGGCGTCGACTTCAGCCCGCACGCCCACCAGGCTCTTGTAGAAGTAGACGTCGAGAAGCACCAGCAGGGCGATGATCACGACCACGGCGATGACGACGGGAATCACTGGATCTCCAAGATGGATGGTCGTGCACCGGTTGCTCGGAGCGCACGGTTGGATCGGGCCACTCTATGGGAGGTCCAGCCGGCCGGAGTTCATCTGGTGGAGGACCGATTACCGCGCGTCGATCGCCAACCCCGGGGTTGGGCCGTGGGGGTGGTGACCTGCCGGTAGAGCTCGACGTAGTGGGATGCGAGGCTGTCCATCGAGAACTCCACGGCTCGATCTCGACCAGAGGACACGAGGCTTTCTCTCAGGTCCGAGTCGATCAGCACTCGGGTGATGGCGGCGCCGAGGGCATTGGCGTCGCCGGGCTCCACCAGCAGGGCATCTCGGTCCGAACGGGCCACCAGCCTGTAGCCGCTCAGGTTTGACGCCACGATGGCGGTGCTGGCGGCCATGGCCTCCAACAGGACCACGCCGAAGGACTCGCCGTGCAGCGACGGAGCGCAGAACACCGTGGCGGCAGCCAAGCGGCGCCGCTTGTCGAGGTCACTGAGACGACCGAGCCATTCGATCCTCGGGTCTCCGGCGTGTCGAACCTTGAGCCGTTCGGTGTCGGGTCCGTCGGATCCGATCCAGATTCTGATGTGCTCGGGTAGACCGGGCAGCGCGTCCAGGAGCACATCCAACCCTTTGCGCTCCTCGTGGCGCCCTAGGAAGAACACGGTCGGACCCTCGGTGGGCCACGGGTCCACGTCGGTGAAGCGATCTATCTCGATGCCGTTGAACAGACGCTCGTAGGTTCCGCCGAGGTGGGTGGTGGCCAGCGCCTCAGCCTCAGCAGACACGGTGGCCCGCACGTCGATGCGCTCGGCCAACCAACGCAGGGCCGGGTTGAGGAACTGGTACGACGCGTGGTTACCGGCGGCGTGGAACGTGGCGACGATGGGAGCGGGCTTGATGAGGCACGCGGTCATGCACGGGCCAGGAACCATCGGTTCGTGGATGTGAAGAACATCGAAACCTTCGTCTCGTACAGCTCGGATAAGCCGGAGTTGGGCTGATGGATCCGGTGCGATCGGGGCAATCGAACCGTTGGCCGCGGTGGGGACGCTGTTGCCCAGCGGGGTGACCCATCCATCGGGGGGAGGTCCATCCGACGGAGCGAGAACGCGGGCCATGTGACCTTGTGATCGAAGAGCTCGGGCCAGGCCGAGCACCTGTTCCTGCACGCCTCCGGGAACGCTGATGCTGTACGGGCAAACAAGTCCGACCCGCACCTCAGCGGACCTCGTGATCGCTGGGCCAGTTGGGCTGGAGCAGGTGCCATTGTTCTGGTGCTCGTCGAATCATGGCTTCGAACTCGTGGGCCATGGCCTGGGTGATGCGAGCCACGTCTTCGCGGAGCTTTCCCTGACGTGTCGTGTCGAGCGGAGGCCGGGCCACCCCGAAGTGCACGTTGCCGTCGAAGTAGGTGGTGGCGGGAACTATGGGCGCACCCGAACGAAGGGCGAGGGTGGCAGGTCCGGCGGGCAGGGTGGTCCGTTCGCCGAAGAAGTCGACCTCCACTCCTCCGCCGGCCACGTCGCGGTCGCTCAGCAGAGCCAGGACCCGGTTGGCTTTGAGGGCCTTGGCCGCGGTGGTGCCCGCGTGGGCGTCGAGGGGGACGACCTCCATTCCGAGCTTGGATCGCAATCCCACGAACCATGCCGCCAGCTCTGGAGGTTCCACCGCCTCGACCACGGCCGTCACCGGTACGTGGTGACACGAGGTCAGCCAGAACGCCGACCACTCCCAGGCTCCGAGGTGGGGCATGGCCAAGATGCAGCCCTTTCCGGCTTCGAGGGCAGCGAAGATGTGATCCGCGCCTTCGGTGTGCAGGCGATCGTCCAACACCGCCGGCGGAGTTCCCGGCAAGCGGAAGGACTCAACCCAGTAGTGGGTGTAGTGGGCGAAGGTGGCTCGTACTGCCCGTTGGAGCTCCTCCTCGGTCAGGTCGGGACGGACCCGGAGTTGGTGGCGACGGACCATCTGTCGTCGGTCGTCCATCACACGGGCCGCCAGGCGGCCGACGCCGGCGGAAAACGGGCCGACCGCTCGCTCAGGCAGGGCGCGCGCTACCGCGCTTCCGAAGCGATAGGCGGCGTAGGCCGGTTCGATGGCCAAGGAGCGTCAGCGAGGCGGGCGAAGTTGGGTGCGGCGCCGCACCTGGCGGGTGGTGGAGCGTGCCACTCGACGATCCTGTCGGTTGCGTACACGGGTTCGCGGGCGGTCCATTGAGCGTTCGGCCAGGGTGGGGACCGATGCCGTGGCCTGGTTCCACACCTTCATGAACCGGGTGACGGCGGTGAGCGCGGTGCCGGCCAGCATCACCCACAGGATCGGGATCAGGAACTGGCTGAACAACAGACCGAGAGCCAGGGCGATGATCCGCTCGGCCCGCTCCATGAGCCCGCCTCTGGCATCGAAGCCTAGGGATTCTGCCTTGGCCCGCTCGTAGGAGATCAGCATCGACAGCGCCATGATCGCCATGGGCAGCAGGGCGATCCGTCCCGGGTGGTTCGTAGCCAGGTACCAGGCCACACCCATGAACATGAGTGCGTCGGTGAAGCGGTCTGCCACGGAATCGAAGAACGCACCCCGAGGCGAGGCGGTACCCGACGCCTTGGCCACCGCGCCATCGAGCACATCGGGCAGGGCGGTAAGAGCTAGTAGCAGCAGCCCGAGGCGAAGAGCGCCCATGCCTATGGCCACCGATGCCCCGAAAGCCATGGCCACGCCGAGCATCGTCAGGTGGTCGGCGCGTATGCCGGTGCCGTGAAGTTGCTGGCCGACTGGCTTGAGCTTGCGTTCGGCGTCGGCACGGAAGTGACCGTCGAACATGGTGTTTCCTCCGAAGGGACGAATCTGCTTGCAGAAGTTAGCACCCTTACCTGTTCTTGCACAGGTCTAGTCGCGCCAAACCGAGTTCACCCGTCATTTCATTCCGCCCGAGGCTGGGCCGCCTCCCACGCCGACTTCCCTGCCGACTCACTCGTCGGCCCGCCGCAGGGACTCAGGTCTGGGTCAGGTCACCGTCTAGGTCGGACCAGTCTTCGGGGTTGTCCTCGGTGAACCAGTCCACGATGGCTCCATCGACCCCGTCGACCATCACCAGACCACGGCGGGTCGGCGGGTTCTCGGCCGAGTAGAGGAGGATCCTCCAAGTCGGGCGGCTGGCCAGACCCCGCCAACCCAACTGAGCCGATGCGTGACCGACTGGGAAGCCGACCTGTTCGGTGGCGGCCACCAAGGCATCTCGCTCATCCACATCTAGGTTCCAGCCCGCCAACAAGTGGTAGAGCCCTATCGCCACCAGGGCCACTCCACCCCACAGGTAGCCCACGTTCACCAGCACGGCATCCTCACCGAAGGCGAGGTACCCGATCACCATGGCGGCACCGATGCCGATGTAGAGGTAGCCGGGAACCCGACGGCGGTTGTTGTTGGGGAACACGTAGGGCCCGACGAACTCGGACGCGTTGAGGTCCTCTGGGAGCTCGTCTCTGACCTCGTCGTCTGGGGGAACCTCTGCCATCACCCTTGACGGTACCGAGGCTCGAGGCCATCAGCCCAATGCGGCGGCCATGGCGACCTCCTCAGGTCGGCCAAGCCGACGTCAGCTTGTCCCACGAGGTGACCAGCGGTTCGGGCAGGACCCGGGTCTCGGCCACTGCGGTCATGAAGTTGGTGTCACCCGACCAGCGGGGCAGGCAGTGGACGTGGAGGTGGTCGGGCACACCGGCGCCGGCACCCGCACCCAGGTTGACTCCCACGTTCACCCCATCGGGCCGATAGGCAGCCCGGATGGCCGCCACCGCGGCGTGCACCAGCGACCACAGCTCGGCCGACTCATCGGCGTCTAGGTCGGCCAGGTCGGCCACCGCCCGGTTGGGCAGCACCATCAGATGACCCGAGCCGTAGGGGAAGGCATTGAGGACGGCGAAGCACCGCTCGCCACGGTGCAGCACTCCAGACTCCCGGTCGGGCAGATCGCTGGCCAGGATCCGTTCGAACAGCGAGCGTCCCTCGATGTCGGGCCGCACCTCGGCGTCGTCGTCGCTGACCCGGGTGATGTAGGTGGTCCGCCACCCGGCCCACAGCCGCCCGAGTGCGGGGGTGGGTCCGCCCCCAGCCGCTGGCACTCCCCCGGGCCCAGCGGGAGCGGTGGGATCGGTGCCGCTCACCGAGCCAGGTGGACCTGGTCGTCCACCTCGTCCACGATCCGCTGGGCGAACACGTCGAGGGAAACCCCTCGCTCCACCTCACCGCCGCGCGGGTTCACACCCACGGTTCGGGCCGCCACGTCGTCGTCACCCACCACCAGCACATAGGGGATCTTCTCGCCCTTGGCCTTGCGGATCCGGTTGCCCAACTTCTCGTCCGCGTCGACGCCATCGGCTCTGATGCCCAGCGCAGCCAGCTCGTCGACCACCTCGGCGGCGTAGGTGTCGTGGTCGTCGCGCACCGGCAGGACCCGGACCTGGACCGGGGCCAACCAGGTCGGGAAGGCACCGGCGTAGTGCTCTAGCAACACGCCGAAGAATCGCTCCACCGACCCGAACAGGGCGCGGTGCAACATGATCGGCCGATGGTGCTTGCCGTCCTCCCCCACATAGGTGAGGTCGAAGCGTTCGTTCATGTTGAAGTCGTATTGGATGGTGGATAGCTGCCAGCTCCGCCCGATGGCGTCCTTGACCTTGACGTCGATCTTGGGTCCGTAGAAGGCGCCGCCGCCTTCATCGACCTCGTAGTCCAAACCTTCGGCTTCCAGGGCTGCACGCAAGGCATCGATGGCCGCGGCCCACCCCTCATCGGTTCCCACCGACTTCTCGGGGGGTCGGGTGGACAGGTTGGCTTCGAAGTCGTCGAACCCGAAGGCGCGCAACACCGACAGCACGAAGCCCAGCAGGCTGCGGATCTCGTCGTGGGCCTGCTCGGGCGTGCAGTAGATGTGGCTGTCGTCCTGGGTGAAGCCCCGGATGCGCATCAGCCCATGGAGCGTGCCGGACTTCTCGTAGCGGTAGACCGACCCCAGCTCGAACAGGCGCAGGGGCAGCTCCCGGTAGGAGCGTTGGCGCGACCCGTACACCAGGTTGTGCATCGGGCAGTTCATGGGCTTGGGGTAGTAGCGCCCGTTGTCCATCTCCATGGGCGGGTACATGCCCTCGGCGTAGAAGTCGAGGTGACCCGACGTCTCGTACAGACGACCGTTGGCGATGTGGGGCGTGTAGACGAATTCGTAGCCGCCCTCTTGGTGGCGGGTACGGCTGTAGTCCTCCATGAGCTTGCGCACGATGGCACCCTTGGGGTGCCACACCGCCAGACCACCGCCCAACATCTCGGGGAAGCTCAACAGATCGAGTTCGGTGGCCAGCTTTCGATGGTCTCGCTTGGCCGCCTCCTCCAAGCGGTGGAGGTGGGCCTCGAGATCGGCCTTGGTGGCCCACGCCGTGCCGTAGATGCGTTGGAGCATCGGGTTGCGTTCATCGCCGCGCCAGTAGGCGCCGGCCACCCGCATCAGCTTGAAGTGCCCGAGGAAGCGGCCGGTGTCGGGGACGTGGGGGCCTCGGCACAGGTCGACGAACCCGGGGTAGCCGGCGAAGGGCGGCTCGGCCCACGGTTCGGTGGGAGGGTTCTCATAGGTACGCACCACGCCCGCGGCGGTGGCCGACATGGGGTCGTCGGTCTGACCGTCGATGATCTCCAGCTTGAAGCGATGCCCGGCGAACACCTCACGGGCCCTGTCCTCGGGGATCTCGTCGCGCACGAATGGTTGGGCCTGAGCGAGGATCTCGCGCATACGAGCTTCGATCCGTTCGAGGTCTTCGGGAACGAACGTCCCCGCCCGGCCATCGGGACCGGCCGGGAGCTCGAAGTCGTAGTAGAAGCCGTCTTCGACCGGTGGCCCGATGGCGAAGGTGGCACCGGGGAACAGTTCGAGCACGGCCTGGGCCATCACGTGGGTGGTGGAGTGGCGAATCGTGTAGAGCCCTCGTTCGGATCCCGCCGTAGCGATCTCGACCTCGTCGCCATCTTGGAGCACCCAGTTCAGGTCGCGTTCGGTGTCGTTCACCACGCCGATCACGGCGTCCTTGGCCAGGCGGCGTCCGATCGATTCGGCCAGACCGAGCACCGTTGTCCCCGCTGGAACCGAACGTTGCGACGCGTCGGGCAGCTTGATCGTGATGTCGGCCATCGTCGGATGGTAGGCGTTCGCCCACCCCTCCCCGAAGGTGGATTCGGCCCCTGGCCGTCAGGTGGTGAGGTGGGCTCGCCGCGGCGGGTTGCGCAGCACGTCGGCCGAGGACCGGGGCCGGGTGGCTCGTACGAACTCGCTGTCCTCGGCGTCGCTGGCGCCGTCCGCGTTGGCCGGAGCCGCCACTGGTTCGGAGTGGCCGTTCTTGTGGCCGTTGTGGCCGTTGGTTCCGGTGTGGCCGTTGGCTCCACCGCTGCCGTTGCGAGCTGGTACCGGGCGCAGTTCGGCCTCTGCCGCCGGTTCGGGCGTGGGACGAAGGTCTATGACCGGCTCGACCGGGGCTGGCTTGCGGCCGGCGGCGTACTCGTTCACGTATTCCTGACCCGACAGTTCTCGGATCTCGTACATGACCTCGTCGATGATCTGGCGCAGGACCATGTGGTCATCGGCTCGGCTCATGTAGCGGGTGACGTCTATCGGGCGCCCGAAGGTGATGGTCACCGGCATTCGCAGCCTGGGGAACTTGGCGTCGGGCGGCATGACGTCTCGGGCGCCACGGATTCCGATGGGGATGATCGGTGCGCCGGTACGCAGCGCCAGCCGGGCCGGGCCGGTCTTGCCTCGGTAGAGACGGCCGTCACGCGACCGCGTGCCTTCGGGGTAGATGCCGAACAGCTCGCCCTGTTCGAGGAGGCGCTGAGCGGTGGCCAGTGCCCGTTCGGCGGCGTCTCCACCGCTGCGGTCGATGGGGATCATGCCCAGAGCCGGGAACAGACGGCGGGTCTTCCAGTCGTCCATGTACTCGGCCTTGCCCACATAGCTGACCCGTCGTGGAAGCATGGCGGGAACGAAAAACGAGTCCAGCACCGAGGTGTGGTTGGGGCACAGAATGGCCGGCCCCGCCGCGGGAATGTTCTCCAAACCCTGGAGGTCGAACCGCCAAGCGGCGCGAAAGATCGGTGTGAGCACGGCCTTGGCGACCGGGTACAGCTTTCCTACGTCTTCCGAAGTCATAGCGGACCTTCATCATGCCTCATCTGGCGCCGCGGTGCGTACCAGTTTTCGTCAGAGTGGATGAGACTGCAATGAATTTGATCGTGACACCAGAAGATGTCACGACTTCTGACGGGGTGTCAGGATCAATCCATGGTCATTTCCACGCCAAGAAGCCGGGCAGCGGTCGATACACCACTCCCCGTGGCCGCTGCGGCGTCGATGGCGGCAACGGCGGCCGGGGTGTCCAGGTCTGAGTCGAGCGCGGCCCGCACCTCATCGAGGGCAGCGTCGCCACTCCCGGCCTTCTCCCAAGCCGCCAGGCGGGCCGCCGCTTGGGGCATGACCTCGTCGTGCCATTCCCACGGCGTCCGGTAGTGGTGGGCAAGGGTGGCCAGCCGGATGGCCCGAGGGTCCCACTCCTTGCGAAGCTCGCTCACGAACACCAGGTTGCCCAGCGACTTGGACATCTTCTCGCCGTCCATCCGCACCATGGCCTGGTGCATCCAGTGGCGCACGAAAGGCTCTCCGGTGGCGGCCTCGGACTGGGCCGACTCGCACTCGTGGTGGGGGAAGATCAAGTCACTGCCACCGCCGTGCAGGTCGATGGTGGTGCCCAGTTCGCGCAGCGCCAACGCCGAGCACTCGATGTGCCAGCCGGGGCGGCCCGGACCCCACAGCGATTCCCATGCCGGTTCGTCAGGGGCCGACGGTTGCCACAACACGAAGTCGAGGGGGTTGCGCTTGTTGGGGTCGTCAGGGTTTCCGCCCCGCTGGGCCGCTAGGTCCAACATCTCGGTGGTGTCGTAGTGGCTGATCTCACCGAAGGCCGGCCAGGAGGCGACATCGAAGTAGACGGCACCGCCGGACTCGTAGGCGTGGCCCCGGTCCAACACCATCCCGATGAACCCGCGGATGTCGGAGATGGCCGACGTCGCCCGCGGTTCGCTCCACGACGGCAACAGACCCAGGGCTTCCACGTCGGCATCGAATCGGGCGATCTCCCCCGCCGCCAGGTCCAGGTAGTGCACTCCCAGCTCCCGCGCCTTGCGCAGGAGGTCGTCGTCGACATCGGTGATGTTGCGGACGCAGCGGGTGTCGTGGCCGCGGTCGCGAAGCCGACGCTGGAGCACGTCGTAGGTGAGGTAGGTGGCGGCGTGACCGATGTGGGTGGCGTCATAGGGGGTGATGCCACACGTGTACATCGTGACCACCGGACCCGGTTCGAACGGGACGATCTCCCGTCGGGCCGTGTCGTAGAGGCGCATGGGCTCGGGGGTCATCACGCCTCCTCCGTCCCGGTTGCGGCTTCGGGCGAGGCCTCCGCCGGACCGACCGGCTGCGGCTCGGGGATACCGGTGAACTTGACCGCCACCCTGGTCCGGTAGTGGACGTTGAGCTGGAGGAGAACGGCGGTGAACGACTCGATTGGGGTGGCCTGGGACAGGCCGCCGGCGTCGAGCGGACGCATGTTGGGCACCGCCGCCACGATCGCCGAGGTCACCTCGGTGGCATCAGGGAAGTCCGAACAGATCAACACGTCGGACTCGATCGGGTGATCGAGATCCCCGAGCTCCTTGGCCGGAACGTGGTGGAAACCGGCCGCCACCCGACAGCCCGGCACCGCGGCCTGCACGCTGGCGGCCACCGAACCCCGGGGCGGAACCAGAGGTTGGAACTCCTTGCCGATGCGGGTGAGGGCGTTGGCCATGCAGATCACGACCTTGCCGTCGAGGGCGTCGGCGACCGAGGTGGCGGTGCCGTAGGCGGCGTCCCACGGCGTGGCGATGACAACCACGTCGGCCGCCGCGGCCGCGGCATTGTCTCCGGCGGTCACCGACAGGTTCAGCGCTGGCCACTGCTCGTGCAGCTTGTCGACCACCTCCATGGCCCGATACTTGGACCGAGAGCCGATGACCACGTCGAACCCCACCGATGCCAGGCGCACGCCCAAAGCGCTGCCCGCGGGTCCGGTACCTCCAAGGATGCCGATCTGCACGGCGCAACCCTAGGGCCAACCTCCACGGTTACCTCAGGTAGCCGGGCCGAGTCAGCGCCCCGATACCGTGCGTTGATGCCCGACGCCGTCGTTCCCCCCGAGCCGGCCGTCGAGCTTCGCGGAGTGTCCCTGGTCCGCGACGGGCAACGGATCCTGCGCGACATCGACTGGACGGTGGAACCTGGGCAACGGTGGGTCGTGCTCGGTCCCAACGGGGCCGGCAAGACCACCCTGCTTCGGATCGCTTCCTTGTGGGAGCACCCGACAACCGGGTCGGTAACCGTGCTGGGCGAGCGTCTAGGCCACACCGACGTCCGCCAGCTCCGGACCCGCATCGGGGTCGCCTCCCCCGCTCTGGCCGACCAGTTCCGGCCCAACCTGTCCGTCGCCGATGTGGTGATGACCGGCCGCCGAGGCGCCCTGGAACCGTGGTGGCACACCTACGACGAGATCGACCGGGCCCGCACCGCCGACGCACTGGACGCGGTCGGAGCCAGCGCCCTCGCCCGCCAGCGCTTCGGCACCCTGTCCTCGGGTGAACGACAACGGGTTCAGTTGGCTCGCACCCTGGCCACAGACCCCGATCTGTTGATTCTGGACGAACCAACCGCCGGTCTCGACCTGGGTGCCCGCGAAGAGCTGGTGGGCCGACTCGGCCGCTTGGCGGCCGACCCCCAGACCCCGCCGGTGATCCTGGTCACCCACCACGTAGAAGAGATCCCACCAGGCTTCACCCACGCCATGTTGATGCGCGATGGCTCCACGGTTACATCAGGCCCACTCCCGACAACCATCACCGCCAAGTCCCTGTCCAAAACCTTCGGAATCACCGTAGAACTTGCAGTAACCGATAACCGCTACCGAGCCTGGTCAACCCCAGACCAGCCAGCAGACGCCGACTGAACGCACCGATGACAACGGCGGGTTCCAGCAGTCAGTGCGTTTGATGAGTGACCTAAGCTTCATGGCCGTTCACCGCTCGCCGGGTGCTGGAAACGCAACAGCCTACCAAACGAGTGTCATGATCTGCTGGTCCAACTCCTTGAGGTAATCGATACCAAATGGACCTGATTCAAGTCCCTCGATAAGTACTGTTGGAATATCATTGTCGTAATCCACTGACCAGGATGCCGATGCGAGAGCAATAGTCGCTACTGTGTCGACGTCCCCGCCAAGGTCGACGCACCCGCGCAGCAATTCAGCAAGCGATCGGTGTCGTGAAACCGCCGTGAGCGCAGCGCTAACACAGTCAACTCCATTCATTGACACTCGTCCCTTCCATGGCATTCTCCAGGGCCCTGGCACGTACTCGGCAACAAACTCCGCCAATCTGTCAGGCGCACCAATCTTGTAGAAGAAGTAGTGAACCATCAAGGCTGCCGCCATGGACGAGGAAACGCCTCCTGGCGTGTCATGTGTAACTCGCGCCTGCAACTCAGCGCACCACAACAGCTCCTCAACATTGGCAATCAGACCGATCGGACCAGCTCGCATCGCTGCACCACTACGATCACTTTGGGGGCGAATTCGTGCAAGGAAGTCATCACCATCCGTGACGCGTTGCAAAAAGCGCCCGAACCGAGGCGCATATCCACCTCGGGGATCCCGCTTGAAAACTCGAACAAATGAGTCAGCAATGAGATCAGGTGACCACAATTCACCAGAAAGGAGCGCCTCCGTTATGGCAAGTGTCATTTGCGTATCGTCGGAGTATCTACCAGGTTTAGCTAAACTCAAGGCTGGCCGATGATATCGGTCCAGCCTATTGAACGTACGTATATAGAACCCATTTCGGAACTCGAATCCAGCACCATAGGCATCGGCGATCGCCAACTCTACCAACATCTCGGCTCACCGGAGGACGGTCGGAACTGTGTCGCACTGTCAAAACTCATACGTCGCCAGACGTCCGGAGTAGGCCAATGCCATGCGCCAAACAAGCCTATCACCGCCATGACCAAAGGACCCTCATGTCTTGTCGGACGCACCTTTGGCCCGAGCGCGAAAACCACATAGCAATCCAGCACGATAAAGCACACCCCACGACAAATACGATCCAGCCACGACAGAAGTAAGCATTGCCATCACCACCGGCCACGGCAATATTGGATCATCAACTCCAGCAGCAACGAATGTAATGATCAGAATTAGCGGCGGGTCAATAGCCACAACAGGCGACACATTGATTCGAACGCCACGAACACCAGCCCGGAAGTGTACCATTCCAACTCCAATTTGATATAGACACTTTACGGACAATAATGCTGCCGCAGTATGGAACACTACCTCCGATGTCGGCGTCATTTAACAACACGCTGACCAAGAAATCCCTTTACCCATTCCCACCCCTTCGGCCATGCCAGATTGGACGCGTCCATTGCCTTCTCTACTCCCGAAGAGTATTTCGCCTTCCCAAGCATTCCAGATTTCAGGTAGTTTAAGAAGGATTTTCCACCATTCATAACCCAAGGTGAGTCCGCCCCCCAATGAGTGACTATTCCACCACCCTGTCCGATAACAGGGAAGGACAGGAAGTCCACAAGCATCATCGACATCACCCCCGCCTTAAACCAGCCTGAGCCCTCATCCGCACATTGGCCAGTATTGGTCGCCCCGATTGCGTTCGTAGTCGCAGTTATGGGGTTTACCTCGAGCACCCCGCTCGAAAAATCTACGACCTCCTGTGCCGCTTCAGGGTGCTCATCTCGTATCTCGTCGGTAATTGTATTACAGCTCTCATCCGATGGTCCATACTGAATACAAAAATTCCCAGGCAGGTCGATTCCTAGACCCAAAGGATCACCAAAATTGGATGGGTTACCGTAGACGTATCCATAGGGTTCTTCGGTGATTGCGACTAGTGGGTCGAGGGTTGTGAATTGGCCGGTTGTGGGGTCGTAATGGCGGGCTCTTAGGTAGATGTAGCCGGTTTCTGTGTCGTGGTATTGGCCTGTGTAGCCGTTGAGCGGTTGTTCGAGCCACCAGTTGGTGTTGGCGGTGATTTCGCCGTGAGCGTTGTAGGTGATGGTGTTGCGGGTGGTGCCGTTGGCGTTGGTTGTGAGTCTTGTGGAGGCCTGGTGGTCCTGGTGGAGGTAGATGACTTCACCGGTTTTGTTGATCTGATAGATCGGTGTCCCACCAGGACCGTAGATCACATACGTGCTCTGGCCTCCTTGATGCTCCGCGAGCAGTAGCGGGAGGCCGGTTCCGGCGGTCCAGGTGTGTTCTTTACGCCACTCGGCACCGGCACCAGCCGTGTTGTCTAGTTGTTTCGCGGTGCGCATTCCGGTGGTGTCGTATTCGTAACGGTAGGTGCGGGTCGGGGCCCGAAACACGCCGATCACATCGATTGCCACATCGGTTTCGGTCCATGACCCGACGGTGATGGTTCCGGTGTCGGAGAGGGCGACGATCATGGTGGTGGACGCGTGTTGGGCGGGGTCGAACACCACGATCCCACCATCGAGCTCACCCTCTTGTGCGCCGACACCGACGACACCAGCCGCGGTCGGGTCGATCGCGGTCACCGAAACCATCACCGCAGTGATATCACCAGTGAGTCCGCCCTGGCCGGTGACCTGAACGTCGACAGGGTTCATCGCTTGCAGAGTGCCACACGGGTTTGCGTCACAGGTCCCGGTGCCGTTTGTGGTGTCGACGAGGCGGGTGGGGGCATCGAGCAGATCCAAGCCGAGCCCGGTGTCGGTTCCGGTGGGGATCTTCCAGTACCCGGTGACCGCAACACGAATGCTGGTGGGACCAGCGGTGTTGAGAGTGATCGACCCGTCCGGGGTCAACGGAACCGTGAACACACCAGCAGCCCCGACACTCCCCGCCTCCCACGACAACTCACCCGCTGATGCGATCCCGTTCGGGGCGACCCGTACGTGGCCGCCAGTGGAGTTTTGGGCCACGATCGACACCGTCACCGCGTTCACCCCAGCAGCGGGGATGCCGCCGTGACCAGCGGTCGCGATGTCGGTTTCACCAGCAGGCAGGGTCCCGCACGGCGAACCATCACAAGTCCCGACACCCGAGACCGATTCGGCGGTAACAGCAGGAGTAACCGGCCAGTAGTTCAACGCCGGAACCCACGGGGACGGCGCCCGGAAGTAGCCGACCACATCGACCGACACATCCACCCCAACATCAGAAGCGAGCACGATGGTGCCGTTGGCGGCGACCTTCGCCGTCACCGTCTGAGCCGACGTCTGCCCGGCATTCAGTGGAAGGGTTCCGGCCGCGGCGTCCCCGGCCGGGTTCACCTCCAACCAGCCATCCGATGTGGTGCCCGATGCGACGATCGACACCACCACCGCCGTCACCCCCGTAGCCGGGACACCACCAACACCAACAACCTTCACCGCCACCGGATCACCAGCGGCGATACGGGCACACGGCACCCCATCACAAGTACCGGTGCCCGCCGCGCTGTCCGCGACACGGGTAGCAGAAACGGGGACGTACTGGCGGACAGTGTCGTCTTGCCATGTCGTCGGCAACACCGCCGACGTCATGCGGTTCTCGGCATCAAACCCATACGTCGCGGTCGCACCCGACGCGAACGTCATCGACGTCCGATTACCGCGGGCGTCATAACCGAAGGTGGTCGCATCCTCAGGTGTGGTCCCACAATCACCACCCTCGACGGTTTGCGATGTCCAACACAAGCGCTGGGCGGGGTCGAACACCTGCAACACACCATCCGCATCCACCAGGTTCGTAGCCGCATCAAACCCGAACCCCTCCGTCCCAGTCGAAGTGAGGCGGTCCCGGTCGTCATAGGACCACGACCGGTTCTGACCAGCGACCACGCCGGTCCCGGTGACGGTGGTGACCTGGCCCTTCAGGTCGCGGGGCCCATACGCGAGGCTGCCCAGCATTGTCGAGCCGCGGTTCCAGGTGACACCGACCATCCGATCTGCCCGGTCAAAGCTGTACACGTCACGGTTCTGCGACGACACCGGGAACACCGTCTCGGACCAGTTGCTGTTCTGGTCATAACCAAACGTGGTGAGCCGGTCCGCCCAATCCGTAACCGACACCATCCTGCCGGCCCCGTCGAAGGCCCTCGTCACGGGTGTGGACTGACCGGGGTAGGAGATCGACGTCAGGTTCGACATGTCATCCCAGCCATAACCAGTGGAACGGCCGTTCACATCGGTGTGGGACTTCAACCTGGAACGCTGATCCCACACCCACATCTCAGTGTCACCGCCCCGACTGGCATGGGTACGGCGGCCGATCACGTCATAGGTGATGTTCTCAACATCAGGAGTCCCAGGATCCGCGTAATCCACCCCAACCGGACGCCCCGCCGGATCATACGAGTAGGTCACACACCCGGTCTTGGGTGAGACAGCGCAGTTGCCGCCGGGTTGGGTGATCGTCCCCAACCGGCCCTCACCATCCCAGCCATAGGAGGTGACCTCCCCGGCAGGGTCGCGCTGCGAGACCAAACGCCCCAGACCGTCATAGCCATAGGCCCAAGCCCCGCCCTGCTCTCCCAACTCGTTTACGAACCCCACTCTGCGACCATCCGCGTCATAGGAATAGGTGCGGGCACCGGGACCGGGTGGATCCACCGACGTGAGCCGATCCACGGCGTCATAGCCATAGGTGGTCACGTCACCTGTGGTGACCGTCGCTGACAAGCCGGTCTCCACCCGGATCATGTTCCCGTTGGCGTCGAACCCTGTCTTCACCCGGTTGCCCAACGGATCGGTCTCCTCGATCACCCGACCAAACGCATCAGACACCACCGTCGTCTTCCACAACTGCGGATCTGCGCCAGCCAAATTGCCTTTCGGGGCCACCACCCACTCCAGACGCCCGATCGAGTCATAGTCCATCGACGTCTTGTTGCCCTCCGGGTCCGTCACCGACACCAAATCACCAGTCAACTCGTCGTAGGTGTACAGCCAATGCTCACCCCGACCATCGACCACCTCACGCAAATCCTCGCGATGAACCGGGTCATACACCAACGACGACACCGCCTCATCAGGAGTGCCAGCGGCTTCCACCACCGTCTCCGGCATACCATCCGCGTTATAGGCGACCGTCGAAGTCACCACCCCCACCGTCGACACCAGCAACGGGGCCCCCGTCTCACCCACCGACACCGACGTCACCTGATCAAACAAGTTGTAGGTCCAACGCGTCACCCGACCCGACGCATCACGGGCCATCACCCGATTCCCACGAGCATCATTCTCAAACACCACCACCCCGCTGGGAGACGTGACCTGCTCAAGCGCCAACGTGTCCGGATCGCGGACCAGCGTGGTGACCGTTTCGACTGCAGTTCCGGGGGCCGACACCGTGGACGTGTGAACACCCGCAGTGTTGTAGTAGTCGATTCGCTTACGACCCGACCCTGAAGTGATCGTGGTCGCACCCCGCACCGGCGTAAAATATTCGAACCTAATCAGCTCACCATTTTCATTGGTTTGGGTAGCAACACGACCCAAATGGTCATAGGTGTTAGCAACTACATCCCCAGCCGCTCCACCGTCGTGGCGAGGTTTGCGCATCGACTTCAACCGGTGCCCCTCATAGGTGTACGACCAAACACCACCACCAACATCGGTGAACCTGACCAGGTCACCAGCCCCATCATATACCAAACCAATCGAGCGAGTTCCGTCAGTCACCGATTCCAACCTGCCCGCATTCCAACCAAACACCAGCTGACGGTTCGCCTCGTCCACCATCGACAACGCCTGCCCACCACCATCACGGGCAATGGTGGTCTCGTTCCCGAACTGGTCACCAAACCCGACCAGGCGTCCTGCCGCGTCAAACCGGAACCTCTCGAAATGGTTCCTCGTGAACAACCAGCCACCACCAGGCGCCGCCACCAACGACGCGCTAAACCGGTCCGGCACCACCCAACCACCCGAACCATCCGGCGAGAACCGCACCGTCGACCCGCCCTCTTGAGTCACCACCCGATCCACACCATCGGCGGTCACCGCCATGGACAACACCGACGACCAACCAAACCCCACCCCCCGATCCACCCCAGAACCCAACGAGTTATACGCCAAATCAAACCTCAACCCGCCGCCCCGACCAGAAACCCCCAACCCTTCCAACCCCATATGTTGATTACCAGTCCGGGTATCAACCGGATCACCAAACACCTGCTGAATCGCACACGGCAAACACAAAGCCGGATTAGCCCCAAATGACTCCGACTCCTCAATCAACCCATTCGGGCACCCCGGCGGCACATACGGCGCCCCACCCGTCACCGTAAATCCCGCCGACCATTTCAAATCCGCACCACCCAACCCACGCCTAGTTTTGATCGAAATGGTGAACCGCTGCGAAACACCCGTATCATTCGTATACGCATACCCCACATGACTGGGCAGATCAAACTTTCCCAGAACACCACCCGTGGCCACATTCAACGAGAAAGGATTATCAGGATGACTCGGACCATCAAGATCAGACGTCTTATAAACCTCAATATGACTATCGAACTGCAGCCACGTATGCGACCTTTCCGCCGTCGAAAAACCCGAACCCTCCTGATCCGCCCACAACGACGCACCCGCCGGAACCCACACCGTGACCCACTGCAAAGGCGTCCACTCCCCCGACCCAGCATCCTCCAACGCCACCCGCTGCGACGAGGAACACCACAACTCCGGCGCCCCCTCAGCACCCACCCCCGGATCAACCGCAGCCCCCACCCGGCCCGGCACCAACACCACCAAACCCGCCACCAACCCCACCACCACCAACCAAAACCGGACCCCTACACGACCCGAATCACCACGAGAGAGAGAGAGAGAGAGAGAGACGACACCAAACCCACCTTCACACGAGACATCCCACCAACATCGGCACCCGCATCCGGGTACTTGAGCAACTATTCACGGCTAGGGACACGCGGCAGCGAGAAGATCTCGCGGTCACTGACGGTACCAACCCCGGACTTCTACAAGTCGGGACGTCGGCATCTGGAGGGACTGTGGATTTGTGTGTGTAACCGGTGTGGTCATGGCTAGTTGGTGGCCGCTGTGATGCGGTCGTGGTAGTGGATGGACAATACGTTCAGGATGTGTTTCCAGCCGTTGATCCGGCCGGTCGGGTTCGTGCGGTTCTTGTGCTTCTCGATCGACACGAGGTAGAGGACCTTGAGGGCAGACTGGTCGGTGGGGAAATGCCCTCGCCTGACCGCGGCTTTGCGGAACCGGGCGTTGAGCGACTCTATGGAATTTGTGGTGTACACGATCTGGCGTAGCTCGACTGGGAAGTTCAGGAACGGTTCGAAGTCTTCCCAGGTATCTCTCCATGTTTTGATCATCGCTGGGTAGATCGGTTCCCACCGTTCGGCGAAGGCTTCGAAGGTCACCTCGGCGGCCCCCACCGATGGGGCCGTGTAGATCTCGCGGAGCTCTCTGGTGATCTGGCCCCAGTGCTTCTTGGATGCGTAGCGCAGACTGTTGCGCACGAGGTGCACCACACAAAGCTGTACATCAACGAGAGGCCAAGAGGCCTTGGCGGCGTCGGGGAGGCCTTTGAGGCCGTCGCAGCACAGGACCAGCACGTCAGCGATGCCACGGTTGCGGAGCTCGGTCATCACGCCGAGCCAGAACTTGGATGACTCGCCGCCGGTTGGCCCGACCCACAGACCGAGAATGTCGCGTTCGCCTTCCATGGTGATGCCCATCACCACATAGACGACCCGGTTCGTGACCGAGCCGTCGCGGATCTTGATGCGGATCCCGTCCACCAACATCACCGGGTAGATGGCGTCGAGCGGGCGGGACTGCCACGCTTCGAGATCTCCCAGCACCGTGTCGGTGATCCTCGAGATCATCGACCGGTCCAGATCCTGGTCATAGACGTCGTGGAGGTGAGCGGTGATGTCACCGGTGGTGAGGCCCTTCGCGTAAAGCGAGATCACCATCTGATCTAGGCCGCACATGCGGCGCTGCCCAACCGGGACCGTCACAGGTTCGAAGGTGCCGTTACGGTCTCTGGGCACCTTCAGATCAACGTCACCGACTTCAGTTCGCACGGTCTTGGGGTAGTAGCCGTTACGGGAGTTGCCTGATCCTCTACCCTCGACCGCGTGAGGCTCATAGCCCAGATGGTCAGCGATCTCGGCTTCCAACGCGGTCTGCAACACCTCGCGGACCAGCCCGGTCAACAGGCCACCCTCGCCGGTCAACGCGACCCCATTGGCCCTGGCCTCCTCGACGAGACGGCCAGCCGCTGCCGACACCAGAGCGTCAGGCGGCAACACCAAGGCCCCCGTCACACCCTCAGCCCCTGCCGGCGTGTTCTTCGATGTAGTCATAGAAACGATCCTTCCCGGCCCGCAGCACCACGCCGCGGACCATCAGGACCACCCCGGTTACACACACGCCTCCACAGTCCCGACCGATGCAGCCGGTCTGGCTCGGTTGGAAGTCGTCGGGGATCAGGCTGGGCTCTGTCCTGGTCCGATGAAGACCAGGAGCGTCGGTGCTACTACCCGACAGCTAGTGGTGGAGCGGGTTGAGGGTTCGGGGCGGCGTTGCGCCGCATCCAAGGCCAGGGTCCAGTCTCCGGCGGGCAGGACAACGTTGCGGACGCCAACGCCTAGGACCACTACGACCAAGACCGCAGGACCCACTTCGCCATGATCGGGCGAAGGCTCCAAGACCGCCTGCAACACCACTGGATCGGGCGACGCAGCTACTCCGGTCTTGTCCAGGCTGGGACCGCCCTCGTCGGTTCGGACCTCCGGGCCTGTCGAATCAGAGCCTGGGCCGCTCCGGTGCCACGAGGCATCGGTCATCGGGGTGCCGTCACCGTCGAACCAGCAGATGCGATTGTCACCGACCTCGACACGGTCCGGGCGTCTCAGCACCGCAATGGTGTTGCGCATGGTGATGGCCCGCGCCACCCAAGCGGTCAGATCCCATTCGGCATCGGGCCATGGCAGACCGAACAGATCAGAGGGAAGGCAGTAGCCGTTGGCACGGCCCCCTTGTGACCGGCCGATCTCGTCGCCCGAAGCCAGCATCGGCACCCCCTGGGCGAACACGGTGAGGCCAAGCATCATGCGCTGACGTCGGGCTCGCGCCGACAACACGCCTGCATCGGCGGTCGGGCCTTCCAACCCACCGTTCCAGGACCGCTGACCGTGACCGTCATCGGTCGGGTCGTTGTACGACACCAGGTCTGCCACGGTGAAACCGTCGTGGGTGGCCACGGCGTTGATCGAGGTGGTGACCGCTCGACCAGGAAACGTCAGCGTTGACCCGGTTAGAGCAGCGGCCACCGCGGCGGGTGTGGAATGAGCACAGCCCAGGTCCCGGAGGCTGTCACGGCTCCGGTCGTTCCATTCCCGCCACGGATCGGGGAAACGCCCCAACCCGTACCCGTCAGAGCCGAGATCCCAGGGTTCAGCCACCAGCTTCACACCGGCCAGTTCGGGGCAAGCGGCGATGTCAGCCAGCAGTGGGTGCCCGTCGGTCGGTCCCTGATCGCCTCGGATCAGCGTGGCCGCCAGATCGAAGCGGAAACCGTCGATCCCGTAGTCGTTCACCCACCCGGCCACCGTCTCGACCACCAGGCGCCGCACCATCGGCGAGCGGGTATCCACGGCGTTCCCGCAACCAGTGACGTCATCGTCCACCAGACCGTGCTCGCCGGCGCGAAGCCGATAGGTGGCCCGGTTGTCGAAGCCACGCCACGACAGGATCGGACCAGTCCCCAGCGACCCCTCACAGGTGTGGTTGAACACGACGTCGAGCCACACCTCCAACCCCGCCTCGTGCAGGCGCTGCACAGCGCCGCGCAACTCCCAGACCGGATCCCCACCCCGAGAGGCATACCCGGCGTGCGGGGCGGCCCACGCCAGCGGGTTGTAGCCCCACACGTTCCGCTGACCGCTGAGCACCAGCGCTTGCTCACTCACGAAATGCTGCACCGGCAACAACTCGACCGCGGTCACCCCCAGCCGCAAGAGATGATCGATCACCACCGGTGCCGCCAACCCCCGGTAACCACCACGGTCCTCGACCGGGACCAGTCCGTGACGAGCGGTCAGATGGCCGACATGAGCCTCATAGACCACCGTCGCATCCCAATGGTGATTGGGGCGCGCCTCCCTCGACACCGCAGGAACCGGCGCCACCACCACCGAACGCGGCACCAACGGAGCCGAATCGACCCCCGGAGCAGTCAACTCGGCACACCATGTCAACTCGCCAGCGATGCGGCGAGCCGCCGGGTCGACCAACAGCTTGGCCGGATCACAGGCGTGACCCTCAGCGGGCCGGCCCGGACCATGGACCCGGTACCCGTAGTGCTGTCCGCCCCCAACTCCACCTACGTCAACGGTCCACTCGACACCGTCCTGACGGTTCAGGTCTACCCGGTCCGTTTCATCGCCGGCACCGTCGAACAGGCACAACTCGATGCGTTCAGCCACACCGGACTGGACCACAAAACGGGTTGAATCGGGACCGACTGTGGCCCCCAGCCGGTTCTGACCACCTCCTACCGGATGGCCGACGCCGTCCATGATCGCCTCACCCGACCTCGGGGCTGGCCTGCGATCCGAGCAGATCCAGCAACCGAACCTTGGCGCCCACGATCTCGTCGCCGAGTAGACGCTCCAACACCGGCCCGAAGAACCGGCCCTCATAACGCAGAACCACCCTCAGGTGAGACGACGGGCTGTCTCGATCCACCGGGGTCACCTCGGCATCCAGGCGCCACGGGCTGTGGCTACGACCGTCCAGCTCATGTCGTTCGAACACCACTCGTTGGTTGGGTTGGTGCACGGTGCGCACCATGCGCAGCCGCTTGGTACGGGCGACGGGACCGACACGGCCGCGCAGGTCGACGTCCCAGGCCGGGCCCTCGTGGTCGGCGTCGCTGCGAGGCTCGGCCCGGGTCACGATCTCCAACCAGCGCGGGTAGAACCCGAGGTCCTCGATCCAGGCGAAAACCCTGTCCGGGGGCACGGGGCTTCCATCTCGGCGACCAGCTCCATGTGCGCCAGTGTGGCTCATGAGCTGTCGCCCGCCGGCAGCTCCTGTCTCGGTTGCCGCAGCCGAACCCCCAATGAGGTCCCTCCCTTCACCGGATGTCAACGACATCCACGTCGGCCGCCAGGACGACCACCGATTCAAGTTCGCCGTGTCCGTGTGTACGCTGTCCTGACAGCCACAGCAGTAGCAAGGAGTCGCCATGGCCACCCCGACCACCCGAACCAGAAGGATCGATGTTCGGGTCACCGAAGCACAGGACTCCACGATCCGAGAAGCGGCGGCGCTGGCCGGCGAGACCGTGACCTCGTTCCTTCTGACCGCAGCCGAGGATCGCGCTCGGGAACTCCTGGACGAACGCCGCCACCTCACCATGAGCAATGCCGCGTTTAGTGCGCTTACCAAAGCCCTCGACGAACCGGGAGCGGCAGTGCCTGAGTTGGTCGAACTTTTCGACTTGGCACCCCTCAGCCAGACGTGACCGAGATCGTCCTGGCGCTCCTGCGCGGCACCCACGATCTAGGCGAGTTCGACTGCGGAAACGACGAGCTGAACGGCTGGCTCGAACGCCACGCCGCATCCAGCCAAAAGGCGGACCTGGCCCGAACCTACGTCGCCCTCGACGGCTCTACCATCGCTGGATACTTCAGTCTGACCACCGGGTCGGTCCGACCCGAGGATGCCCCGAGACGCATGGCCCGAGGTATGCCTCGCTACCCGATTGGCACCATCCTCATCACCCGGCTCGCCGTCGACGTCTCCTACCAACGCCAGCGCCTCGGGAGCCGACTCCTGGCCGAAGCCCTCCGTAAAGCCGTGGCTGCCAGCGATGCCGCGGCTGCGCGACTCGTCGTGGTCGATGCCATAGATGTCGACGCCGCCAACTTCTACCGCCGTTGGGGTTTCATCGAAGCGCCTGAAAACCCCAACCGGCTCTACCGCAAGGTGGCCGATATCCGGGCCAGCCTGCCACCAGACAACATCGGATAGCACCCCGGCCACCTACCCCGCGGCCGGTCACGCTGGGAGCGCTGTCGACCGTCGCTTCCACGCACAGGGGTTCCGTCCTTGCATCAGCAGGGCCGGAACCGCCCCGAGCCACCACGAGGCTCACAGAGCCGACGCTTGCTCAGCGGTCCCCCAGAGCGTCGAGCAGCTGGGCCCGCAGGGATACCACCGTGGGGTCCGACACCAGGTGGGCCAGGCGGGGGCGCGCAAGCCCGACCTTCACGTCGTCCACCACCCGGCCGGGGCGATCGGACAGGACCACCACTCGGTCGGCCAACAAGATGGCTTCCTCCACGTCGTGGGTGACCACGATCACGGTCCGGGGCGCCCGGCCGCTGTCGGGCACCCCAGGCATGGTGCTGTCTCCGGCGGCCCTGGGACCCTCAGCAAACAGCACATCCTGGAACCAGGACTGAAGCGACCGGCGGGTCAGGGCGTCCAGGGAGCCGAAGGGCTCGTCCAGCAGCATCACCGGGGCCTCGGCCAGCACCGTTCTCAGCACCGCCAAGCGCTGTCGCATTCCCCCCGAGAGCTGGCTGGGCCACGAATCCTCGAACCCTCCCAACCCGAACTGGGCCAACAGGGGCCGGGCTCGGGTCTCGGCTCGGGCCCGGAGTTGGCGCCGCGCCGCCCACGAACCTCCGCCAGCCACGTCGGCCCCCAAGGTGGCGTTGGCCAACACCCGGCGCCACGGGAGAAGTCCGTAGTTCTGGGGCATCCACCCGCATGCTCCTGGTCTGCCGACCACCGATCGGCCTCCGACCTCGACGGAGCCCGAAGTGGGAACGGTGAGGCCGGCCAGCATTCGCAACAGGGTGCTCTTGCCACAACCACTAGGGCCCACCAGGGCCACCACCTCCCCGGCGCGCACCTCCAGGGTCACATCGTCCAGGGCCAGCGTGGCGACGCCGCGCTGGCCGGGCCACTGGTGACGGATGCCCCGCAGGGCGACGTCACCAGGTTCAGCTCGGGTCGAGGAACTCACCGGTCCAAGCCTGAGTCGAGTCGAAGCCGGCTTCGACCATGCCGGCCTTCACCAAGAAGGCGGTGAACCGCTCCCAGATCTTGGCGTCCTGTTGCCCCCATGTCTCGGGGTCGGCGGAGTACTGGTCGGCCAGGAACCGAGCGCTGCGCTCGACCAGGTCCGAATCCAGGTCCGGAGCCACCTCGATCACGGCATCAGCGGCAGCCTTCGGGTCATCCATCGCCGCCTGGTAGCCGCGGCGGGTGGCGGCCAGGAAGGCCCGCAGATCCTCGGGCCGGTCCGCCATCACGTCGTCGGAGGAAGCCAGAACCGGGGTGTACCAATCGGGGATGCAGTCGGTGTGGTCGATGAAGGCGATGCGGTTCAGGTCGACTCCGTCGATCTCAGTGAGACGGATCCCGTCCCAGCCGTCATAGATCCACACCGTGTCGTATTGACCTCGCTCCATTCCGATCCGATAGTCGGCCTCTCCCACCTCGACGAATTCGACCTTGGACGGGTCGCCTCCGTCGCACGAAACCAGCTCGTGGAGCAAAGCCTCCTCCAACTGGCCACCCCAGCCACCGTAGGTGCGCCCTTCGAGGTCCCGCGGCCGTTCGATGCCGGCGCTGGCCAGCGACACCAGGCTCGACGTGTTGTGCTCGATGACGGCAGCCACCGACCGGACCGGCAGCCCCTCGGAGCGGGCCGGTACCACCTCCTCGGACACGCTCACCGCCACATCGGCCTTGCCACCAGCCAGAAGTTGGATGCTGGACGAATCGCCCGGTTCCACGAACTCCACGTCGAGGCCCGCCTCGGAATACCAGCCGCGGGCATCGGCCAGGAACATCCCCGAGTGGTTGGTGTTGGGAGTCCAGTCCAAGACCACGGTGAACTTCTCCAACTTGGCGGACCCGGTGGTTCCGGCCGCATCCTTGGTGTTGTCCGATCCGTTGTCGGAGCCGCAAGCCCCCACCACGACGGAGACCAGGACCAACACGGCCACCAAGCCACCGCGGGCGACACTTCTGGTGGCTCGTCTGGTGCCTCGGGTGGTACCCGAATGGTGCGGGTGGTGTGCGCTTCGAGCGGGCACGGCGCTGGACAGATCGTTCACGGTGATTCCTCGGGTTGGTTGGGGGAAATGCTGGGGTCGGCGAGGGCCTGGGCACCCCTCCGATCGGCACCGAGGTGGTGCCAGGGGACGGCCACACGGGCCAGGGCATCGATGACCACGAACAGGAGCGCGGTTAGCACTCCGACCAAGGCCACAGCCACGAAGATGACGTCGACGTCGTATGAGGCCTGGGCTCGTTGGATGAGCCGACCCAGCCCTGATGCCCGTACCGATCCGCCGAGATACTCCGCGATCACGGCGCCACCGATGGCATAGGTGCCAGCGATCCTCAGTCCTGAGAAGAAGTCGGGCAACGCCGATGGCACCCGAACCACGTGCAGCACCTGCCTGGGGGATCCGCCCATGGACCGCACCAGATCGACCAGCTCGGGATCGGCGCCGTCGAGACCACCAACGGTGGCGACCAGGACCGGGAACAAAACGATGAGCGCGACCAACACGATCTTGGGGGTCAAGCCGAACCCGAACCAGATCACCAGCAGCGGGGCCAGCACGATCATGGGGATCGTCTGGCTCACCGCCACCAGCGGGTACAGGACCTGGCGGGCCAGTCGAAAGCGCGCGATCAACATCGCCAACCCCACCCCCACCACCGCCCCGACGGCCAAGCCCGCCATCGCTTCCATGAGGGTCCACGCCACGTGGCCACCCAGGCGGGGCGCTATCTCCACCGCGGTTCGAGCGATCCGGCCCGGGCTGGGGAGCAGGTAGGGCTCGATGCCCCGAAGCTGCACCCACGCCTGCCATGCGGCCAGCACCAGCGCGAAGGTCAGAGCCGGGGCAACCAGGTCGTAGACCCTTCGACGCCACCCTGGCGAGCGACGTTCGGTGCGCACAGCATCGGGCACGGGCATGGATCAGTCCCGGAACGGTCCGGCCAGATCGTCGATGCCAGGCCCGGAGTCACCGGCGGACTCGGCCAGCTTGACGACGCTCACCACCGCTTCGGCCCCTGCGGTGAGGGTCGCCTCGTGCGCGGCCCGCAACGCCGCCCACACCGCATCGGGCGCGCCTTCGATGGTGGTGCCCAGGGCACCGACCTCCACGCGCAGACCAGATGAGGCCAGTGCGGCGATAGCTGCCTCGATGTTGGCGTAGGGCACGGTCGCCGTGCCGGCGGGACGGGGCAGGACTTGAAGTTCAGCGATCATCGGGATCTCCTGGGTAGGCAGCGGGCTGGTCGACGACGGTGGGCGAAGTGCGGGCTCGAGGGGACGGGTCATAGGTGCCGGTACGAGGCGGGATCCCAGAGCGCCGAACTACCCCGGGGCCAGGGCGGACCACGGCAAGGGTTCCGACCCCCACCGTCACCGTGGCCGGCCCACCGATCAGCTCATTGCTGATGGCCCGGCTGGTGCCCGCAACCAGGTCCCCATCGGTCAGCGCCCACCGCAACCCGGTCGTGGTCACCCCGAGGGCATCACCATGCATTGGCAGCAGCGACACCACCGTGCCCGCCGGGCCATCGAAGCCGGTGACGTGACCGGGACGGACCACGTCGAGACGGGCCGGGCCGAAGCGGGCCGTGACCGTGTAGCCAGCCAGCCGAGCAGCCGTCAGCAACATCACGTCTCCCAACAGGTGGTCGAGGCGTCCCCCTCCCCCGCCGACGACGTGGATCGCGGTTCTCGTGCCACCACCGAACCCACCGATGAGCTCGACCGCTAGGTCCAGGGCCAGTTCGAGGTCGGTGGCGTCCTTGTCTGCCTCGTGGCGGTGAACGGTGGCTCCGGATGCGGCCGCCGCCTTCAGTGCCCCGGGAGACACCGAATCCAGGTCACCGACCACATGGTCGACCGCGACCCCCAGGCCAATTGCTCGCTCCAGCCCCGAGTCGGCCGCCACCACCAGCGCCGCGCCCCCCACGTCGAGATGATGCCCGGCATCGGTGAGCGGGCGGTCCACGCTGGCTGGCGCCGCGAACTCGGGGTCACCGCCCACGAAGAGCAGCACCCGACGGGAGATCGTGTTGGTGGACTGGTAGTCCCCGGTCATCGCGTCCCTCCGCTGGCATTACCCAGGTCAGGTTCACGGGTCGGTGACGGTCGCCCGGAGGCGTGGCCACCCTCTCAGCCCGACTCCTCGAGCTCCCCGGCGTTCAGTTCACCCCCCACATTACCGACGCTCCCGTCATCACCGCGAAGCGAGCACCTGTATCCCCGGAACCAGCAGACAGGCGCCGCAGGCGATCCACAAGACCGGGACCACCGACGGACCGAAACCACCACCACGAAGCCAGCCACCAGCCACCGGAGGTGGCCCTTGGGTCAGAATGCGGCCATGCGCCGCACGATCTTCACCGACGAACACAACATGTTCCGCGACTCCTTCCGCCAGTTCGTAGCCCGAGAGATCACCCCCAACATCGACCAGTGGGAACGCGACGGGATCGTGCCCCGCGAGCTTTTCGCCGCGGCCGGCGCTGCCGGATTCCTGGGCACAGACGTCCCTGAGTCCCACGGCGGGGGCGGTGTCGAAGACTTCCGCTACAACCTGATCATCGGCGAAGAGGTCCAAGCCGCCGGGGCTGGAGGGGCCGGGCTCGGCATCACCCTGCACAACGACGTCTGCCTGCCGTACTTCTTGTCGCTGTGCACTCCCGAACAGAAGGACCGCTGGTTGCCCGGCATCGCCTCGGGCGAGCTGATCACCGCGGTGGCCATGACCGAACCCGGTATCGGCTCGGACCTCGCCTCCATGACCACCACCGCGGTCCGCGACGGCGACACCTACCTGGTCAACGGGTCCAAGACCTTCATCACCAACGGGATCAACGCCGACCTGATCATCACCGCCGTCAAGACCGACCCCACCCAGCGCCACAAGGGCATGAGCCTGCTGGTCATAGAACGGGGCATGGACGGGTTCGAACGGGGACGCAACCTGGAGAAGGTGGGCCTTCACAGCCAGGACACCGCCGAACTGTTCTTCACTGACGTGGCCGTACCGGCCGCCAACCTGTTGGGCACCGAAGGCCAGGGGTTCATGCACCTGGTGCACAACCTTCCCCAAGAACGGCTGTCCATAGCGGCGGCCGGTGTGGCCGGAGCCGAAGCGGCGCTGGGGTGGACCCTCGACTACGTGAAGGAGCGCACCGCCTTCGGCCAGCCCATCGGGTCGTTCCAGAACAGTCGGTTCCGCCTGGCCGAGATGCGCACCGAGATCGACCTGGCCCGGGTGTACGTGGATCGCTGCGTGGAAGCCCTGAACGCCGGTGAGCTCACCGCCGAGGAGGCCGCCCAAGCCAAATGGTGGTGCACCGAGCTCCACAAGCGGGTGGTCGACACCTGCGTACAACTCCACGGCGGCTACGGCTACATGCTGGAGTACCCGATAGCGCGCGCCTACGCCGACGTGCGCATCACCACCATCTACGGAGGCACCACCGAGATCATGAAAGAGATCGTTGGCCGATCCATGGGTCTTTGAGACATCGGGGACGTTCGGACCTGTTCCGCTCGAGTTCTTAAACCTCGATCCACCGATCGATCTTGGGTTGTGCTCGATTCTCCATGGTCACCCAGGCGAAACGGGTTCTCTGGGCGGCCACCGTTAGTGCTCGGCTGTCTGACGAGCTGAAGTCACAGGACTGGGCGGGGGTCGGGGGCAGAGCCCTTTGTGGCGGAGCCCCTGACCTGCGGAGATCGGCTTTGCCGGTCGCAGCAGCGAAGACGTCGGCCGTCAGGCCGGCTACCGAACTCCGCCGGAAGGCTGTGCCTTTCGGTGGACCCTGGCTAACGGCGCAGCAGGTCCTTGGCGATGTGGGTGATCTGGATCTCGTCGGTGCCGGCGTAGATCTGGAGGACCTTGGCGTCACGGGCCAACTGTTCGACCCGGAACTCGCTCATGTACCCGTTTCCGCCCAGGATCTGAACGGCTTCCAAGGCAACCTCGGTGGCGGCGCGGGCCGAGTACAGCTTCATGGCCGACGCCTCAGCCAAGGTCATGGTGTGGCCGTTTGCCGACATCTCGATGGTGCGGAACACCAGGTTCTCCACGTTGAGCCGAGCCACCTCCATGCGAGCCAACTTGTCTTGGATGAGCTGGAAGTCGCCGATGGGCTGGCCGAACTGGACTCGATTCTTGGCGTAGTCCACCGAGATGGTGAGGCACTCTTCGATGATGCCGAGCGCCATGGCCGCCACGCCGGACCGCTCCTGCATGAACGTGGCCTTAGCTCCCTCTCGACCACCAGCGGGTGGGTTCTCGGTCTCGCCGATGAGGCGGTCCCGGCCGACGCGGACGTCGTCGAGGAACAGTTCCCCGGTGGGCGAGGAGTGCATGCCCATCTTGCGGAGGGGCTTGGACTGCTCCAGGCCGGGCGTGCCCTTGTCCAGTACGAACGACAAGATCTTGCGGTCGGCGGGATCGTTGCCTTCGTCGAACTTGCAGATGAACACGATGGTGTCGGCGTAGGGGCCGTTGGTGATGAAGGTCTTGGACCCGTTGAGGACGTACTCGTCACCGTCGCGGCGGGCCGTGGACTTCATGGAACCGAAGGCATCCGAGCCCGAGTTGGGTTCGGTGATTGCCCAGGCACCGATCTTTTCCAAGGTGAGAAGGTCGCCGACCCAGCGTTCCTTCTGGTCGATGGTGCCCTTGGACATGATGGCGGCCGAGGTCAGCCCGACCGACACACCCATGGCGGTGACCATCCCGGGACACACCTTGCACAACTCGATGATCGGGATCATGGTCAGGGCCGCGGTGCCGCCGTCTCCATCCCGCTTGGCCTTGACGGGCGGCTCCTTGCCTTCCGCGACAGCAGCCGCGACCGAGCGCTCGAACTCGATCTGGCGCTGGTGACGGTCACGGTTGGCGACGTCGATGCCGAACTCCTTGTACATCTTTCGGAGAACGTCATAGGGCGGAGTGTCGCCGTGTTCGAACTCGTCGACGCGGGGGCGGATCTCCTTGTCGATGAAGTGGCGGGCGGCGCTACGCACCATCTCCTGCTCGTCGGTCCACTGGTACACGGCGCTACCTCCGGTCATCAGCCGGCAACCCCTGCCAGCGGTGATTCGACAACCCTACCGCACTCACTTGACCGTCTGGTCAAGTGAGTGCGGTAGGAGAGCAACGGCACCGATAGAGGTCGAGCCATGGCGTTGCTCGCCCGCGCCTAGCGCGCCTGCGGCGAGCAGGCAGTCGAGCCCACAACTCCGCCCAATGGCGGAGCCTCTCATGCGTTTGGGGGGCCAAGGGAGAGGTTCCGTAGGGTTGGCTCTACCTGTCCGCTCGTCTTTGGAGACTCGATGCGCAACCCGAAGGACTTCTTCCGCCCCCTAGCCGCCGGGGCACCCGACCCTGTTCGGGAGATCCCCTTCCGCCCGTCGCGGATGATCCACTTCTTCGACCCCAGCAACGAGAAGATGGCGGCCAAGGTGCCCGACATCGCCGCCAAGGTCGACATCATCTTGGGCAACCTGGAAGACGCCATCAAGGCCGAGAACAAGGAAGCGGCCCGCAACGGGCTGGTCCAGATCGCTAATAGCAACGACTTCGGTGACACCCAGCTTTGGACCCGGGTCAACAGCCTCGACTCCCCGTGGGTGCTCGATGACCTGATCACCCTGGTCACCGAAGCCGGCGACAAGCTCGACGTGATCATGATCCCCAAGGTCGAAGGCCCCGAGGACATCCACTACGTCGACCGAATCCTGGCCCAGCTGGAAGCCCGAGCCGGGCTGGAGCGGCCTCTGCTCATCCACGCCATCTTGGAGACTGCCCGCGGCGTCGCCAACGTCGAAGAGATCTGCTCGGCCAGCCCCCGCATGCAGGGCCTGTCCCTGGGCCCCGCTGACCTTGCCGCCAACCGGCGCATGAAGACCACCCGCGTCGGCGGCGGTCACCCCGGCTACCTGGTTCGTCAGGACCCGATCGACGGTGACATCGACAGCGCCCGCACCACCTACCAGCAGGACCTCTGGCACTACACGATCGCCCGCATGGTCGACGCCTGTGCTGCCAACGGGATTTTGCCCTTCTACGGCCCCTTCGGCGACATCAAGGACGTGGTCGCCTGCGAGGACCAGTTCCGCAACGCCTTCCTGCTCGGCTGCGTGGGCGCCTGGAGCCTGCACCCCGTGCAGATCGACATCGCCAAGCGGGTCTTCTCGCCCGACCCGGCCGACGTGGCCCACGCCCAGCACGTGATCGAGGCCATGGGCGACGGCCGCGGCGCGGTGATGATCGACGGGAAGATGGAAGACGACGCCTCGGTCAAGCAGTGCCACGTGATGGTCGACCTGGCCCGGCAACTGGCCGCCCGTGACGCCGACGTGGCCGAGCGCTACCGCTCCGCCGGCCTGGAGGTAGGCCAAGGGCATCGACGCCGACGCCCTGATCCTCGACCTCGAGGACGCCGTGGCCCCCGACGCCAAGGCCGAGGCCCGAGACCGGGTCTGCGCCGCGGCCGCGTCAGGTGACTACGGCTCCAAAGAGGTGACCATCCGGGTCAACGGGCTCGACACGCAGTGGCATGCCGCCGACATCGCCGCCGCTGCTCAGGCTGGTCCGGCCGCGGTGGTGGTCCCCAAGGTCTCGTCGGTGGCCGATGTGGCCGCCATCGAAGCGGGCCTGGAAGCCGGCGGCGCCCCGGACCACACCAAGATCTGGGCCATGGTCGAGACGCCGATCGCCATGCTCCACGCCGAGGAGATCGCCGCCGCGTCGGACCGTCTCACCGTCCTGGTGATGGGCACCAACGACCTGGCCAAGGAGCTGCACGCCGAGCACGTGCCCGGCCGCCAGCCGCTGCTCACCGGTCTCGGCCTGTGCCTGCTGGCGGCCCGGGCCACCGGCAAGGTGATCCTCGACGGCGTCTACAACGACATCAAGGACGACGCCGGGTTCGAGGCCGAATGCCTACAGGGTCGCCAACTGGGCTTCGACGGCAAGACGCTCATCCACCCCAGCCAGGTGGAGCCGGCCAACCGGATCTGGGCCCCCTCCCCCGAGGCGGTGGACGACGCCCGCACCCTGATCGCCACCTTTGAGGAGGCGATCGCCGCCGGCAAGGGAGTGGTCACCCACAACGGCCGCATGATCGAGAACCTCCACGTCGACAACGCCCGGCGAGTGCTGGCCGTGGCCGACGCCATCGCCGCCCGCCAAGCCTGACAGAGGACATCAGGACGGTGGTCGAGGTGAAGGCGATCGACGCAGTCGTTGTCGGTGCCGGAACCGCGGGCGCCAACGCGGCCTACCAACTGGCCCGACGGGGTCTCACCGTGGCGCTGGTGGAACGACGGGCCGCGGAGGACGGCGGCGCTCAGTGGACCAACGGGGTTCTGGACTGGCAGTTCGAGCGGGCCGGGATCGAGCCGCCATCGGGCCCAGAACGGGTGGCTGCCAACGCCGTGACCCACATCGTGGGTCCCGACGGCCAGCACGGGGTGACGTTGAGATCTCCGACCGTCACCGCTGACATGGGCCTCCTCGGTCGGCGCCTGCGGTCGCTGGCCCTAGACGCCGGGGTAGTGCTCATCGACCGGGCCGAGCACCTGTCGGTCGAGGTGACCCACGGCCGCGTGAGGCGGTGGAGGTGACCGCTCCTGACGGTGCCCGACGATCGGCTCGCACCGCTTCGAGGCCCCTCTTCGTCGACGCCTCCGGGGTGACGTGGGGTGCTGCGCCAGCACGTTCACCGGCGCTTGCCCCGTGGTGCCCATCGGTGCGGGGCGACAGAGCTGTGTTCGGCGGCCGACGTACACCTGAGCATCGAGGACCCGATGGCGCCCGGCGGTTTCTGGAATCCCACCGGCGCCCGGCCGGGCCAGACCGTCACCGCCGTCGGAGTCAACGGTGGCTTCTCGACCGTGGCAGTTACCGTCACCGAAGAACTGGACCATGCCCGGGTGCTGGTCGGCTGCCTTGCAACGGGCCGCTACGGCACCGGCCCCAAGATGTTGAGCGAACTTCGGGCTCGCCAGCCCTGGCTCGGCTATCAGCGCTCGGGAGGCTTCGGCGTAATCCCCCTTCGCCGCCCATACCCACGCTTCACCGCTCCCGGGCTGGCCCTAGTCGGTGACGCCGCCTGCCAGGTGTTCCCCGCCCACGGGTCAGGCATCGGGATCGGACTGATCGCTGGAACGATGCTGGCCGACGCCGTCGCCGACGCTGCCGACCCTGGCGACGAGCGGACGCTGTGGCGCTACCAGGCTGGGTTTCAACACGAATTCGGCGGAGTCTTGTTGGCGTCGGACATCTTCCGTCGGCTGAGCACCGAGATGGGAACCAGCGGCGCGCCGCCCTGGTCGCCGCCGGGCTGATGACCGAACCGATGGCCCGTGCCGGGCTCGACCAGCGCTGGCCCAACCTCGACCCCGAGCCCGCCGAGATGGCCTCGCTCGCCGGCGCCTGGCGACGGCACCCGGTCTGGCCCGCCAGATGCTGCCCCGGCTGGCCCGCGCCCAGTGGGCTGGCCGCATTGCCCGCCGGTTCCCCGACCAGGTCGACCTGGCCGCCCTCAGGCGTTGGGATCGCCGCGTCGACCGCCTGGTGGGAGCGCTCCCGGGCTGATCATCGAGCGGGTTCCCGTCGGGGTCAGGGTTCGACCCTGGGATGGGCCGACAGGAAGGACCAGACCACCTCACTGGCGTCCAGGTCCTGATAGGCCGGGCCGAGTCGACGCTCGGAGATGTCGGCCTGTTCGTGCCCCATCCATGCGTGGTTGGCACCGGCGACAACGATCAACTGAACATCGACACCCTCGGGACAGCCCCGCCAAGATTCGACGGTCACATCTGATTGCCTGGCCGCCGGTGATGCTGCGGGCTCGTCCCCACCGGTGCAACCGTTGGCTTCGGCCAGAGAGGCCAGACCATCTCTTACCGGCGGGAAATCGACCCCTACCAGGCTTTGGTCACCGGCGCCTCCCTCCAGCTTCACGTTCTCGTCGTCGGCGCCATGGATAGCCAGCGCCGACACCGGGGTTTCGACGCGGCAATGGGGTATGAACAAGGTTCCGGCCTGGAACGCAACCGCGGCGACCTTCGAGCTCAGCTCGCAAGCCAAGCGCATTGACAAGATCCCACCGTTGCTGTGGCCGGTGACGAACACACGATCGTCGTCGACTCGATACTTGGCGGAGAGGGTGTCGATCAGCGTTTCGATGAAGGCGACATCGTCCACGTCGTTTTGGTCCTCGGCCGCGCTGGCGCAACATCCGCCCCCATTCCACACCGCCCGCTCTGGGTTGGAGCGGATCGGCGTTCCGTCGGGGAAAACGGCCAGGAACCCGTTGGCCTCGGCCAGCTCCACCAGGCCCGACGACTCACCGAACTGCATTCCGTTGCCGAGCCCTCCGTGCAGACCGACGAGCAGCGCCACGTTGTCGTCGGGCAACGAAGTCGGAACGTACAGGTGGTAGGTGCGGGGCCTTCCATCGGCGGTGACGATCTCGCCATCGATCGTGTCTCCTACCGCCCGAACCGCCGGCCTCACATCGAGGTCGAGCACCGCTGGACTCAGCGCCCCCGGCGGTGTGGTGGAGGTGGCCGGCGACGTCGACGTAACGGACCCCTGGCTCCGGGTACACGAACCGCCCAGGGCAGCGACCGCAACTGCGACCGTCGACACCAACCACCTCGACGTCGATAGACGTCGACGTGGCGGGAAGCTCGATCGAGACCGGACTGTGCGTTCCGTGCCATAGGGGGTGGCCACACCGCGAGCCTACGACTCCCCAATGTCGATGCCCGGCGGTACGGTGCGGGCATGGATCGACCACTCCTACTCTGCGCTGACGGCTCGCACCACTCGAACCTCGCCCTGCGGGCCGGGATCGATCTGGTGGGCACCGACGGACCGATGATCGTGTTGACAGTTGTCCATGAGCCCGATCCCATGCTCGTCACCGGCACCGGCATCGCTGGCGGAGTCATGTCCGCTGAGGCCTTCGACGCCCAGGTGAAGGCCAATGCCGAAGAGGGCGAACGCCTGGCCCGAGAGGTGGCCTCCGAGTTGGGGCTCGACGCGGTCGAGATCCGGGTCCTGGCCGGCGAGCCCGGGGCCCAGATCCTGGCCTTCGCCGAGGAGGTCCATGCCCGGGGCGTGGTCCTGGGGACCAGGGGTCACGGTGGGCTGCGCCGGGCCCTGCTCGGATCGGTGTCGGACCACATCGTCCGCCACGCCACATGCCCGGTGATCATCACCAGTCACCCTGAGGAGGCGAGCTGATAGGCGAGCCGACCCATAAATGCGGCATGGCTAGATCGAGGCGAAGCCTCGGTCTGATTACCCTCGCAGCGACGACGACTGGACCTATCCGCTCGGGTCCTGAGGGTGAGACCTGACCATCAACCGACTGACCACCTGATCGACCGACCGGCGGACGGAGGAAAGCTCTGTGAAGAAGCTGGAAGTGGCCGTGGTACCGATGTACTTCGCCACCATGGGTCTCGAACACCTGCACCATCGGGCACGAGCCGCCCGGATCGGCCCTCGCCCCGGCGACTACGAACGGCGCGACACGCTCACCAGCCTGGCCATGGGGACCGCCAGCCTTCTCGTGCCGATGGTTGCTCCCCGCCTGCTGGCACCGATAACGCCGGGTAAGGGCAGACACGCCAAGAAGCTGGTGGCCGGGGCTTTGGTGGCAGGCGTGATGACCACCATCGCCGACGCTGTCGCCCGACGGGCCGAAGACGAGTCCGCCCAGATCCCCGATCCAGATCTCGAAGCTCCGCTCGCCGATGCTCCGTCGCCGGCCGCGGTCCTGGCCCGCCAGGCTGGAGCCGCCTATGCCGATCGACCGGCGCCAACCGGTCGCGACCGGCTCCGTCAACGGGCTCGACGGGCTCGAAAGGTCGCCTCGCTCGGAGGCGTGGCCACGGTGGCGACGACCGGTGTGGCGGCCACCACGGCCTGGGGCCACGCCACCCGACCGAGCGCCATGTGGAGAAGGCGAGTCCTTCCCGACCTCGGTTCAGGTGTGATCGGCTGGACCGTAGCCATGGTGGGATGGGACCTCATCTACTACTGGAACCACCGGATCTGGCACGAGCATCGCTTCATGTGGGCCAACCACGTGATGCACCACTCCAGCGAGCGCTACAACCTGTCCACCGCGCTCCGCCAGGCCGTAACCGACCCGTTCCTCTTGAACGTCCCCTACAACACGTTGTCCCTACTGGGTATCCGACCGGACATGGTGGCCACGTCCCGCTCGTTGAACTTGATCTACCAATACTGGATCCACACCGATGCCATCGACCGGATAGGCCCGCTCGAGGCGGTGGCCAACACACCCTCCCACCACCGGGTTCACCACGGTGTCAACCCGCAGTACATAGACCGCAACCACGGCGGGATCCTCATCGCCTGGGACCGCATCTTCGGTACCTTCGAGCCCGAGGACGAGACGGTGGTGTACGGCCTGACCACCAACATCAACACCTTCAACCCTCTGCGCGTCGCCACCCACGAGTACAAGGACATGTTCCGCGACGTGTACCGCTCGACGACCTGGGCCGATCGCTGGTCCTTCGTGTTGCGCGGACCGGGCTGGGCTTATGACCGTCATCGCCGGGACGCCTCCGCCCACGCCCCTGAACCTCAGATCTCCTGATCGACAGCCCCGGTCCGGTCCGGGGTCATGGGTCGATAGGGTCAGCGGTCCACATCCGCCGACGGCAGGGAAGCAGGCCCAGATGGCATCCACCGGGATCGACCTCGACCACCGAGACAACGACGTTCGACCCCAGGACGACCTGTTTCGAGCGGTCAACGGCGCCTGGCTGGCGACGGCAGCGATCCCTGACGACCGGGCGTCTGACGGCGCCTTCCATCGACTCCGAGATGAGTCCGAACGCCACGTCCACGCACTGCTGGAGAAGCTGGCCTCTGGCGCACAGGAACCAGGCTCAGAGGCTCAGAAGGTGGGAGATCTCTATGCCAGCTTCCTCGATCGCGACCGCGGGAAGATCTGGATCTCGAACCGATAGCCGCTGATCTGGCCGCGGTTGACGCCGTCGGGTCGCTCCCCGACCTGTTTCGCCTGATCGGCCGCCTGGGTCGTCTGGGGATCCCCGGGCCATTCGGGCTGGCGGTGTTCGCCGATGCCGGCCGGTCGGATCATTACGGCGCATACCTGGTCCAAGGTGGACTGGGCCTGCCCGATGAGGCGTTCTACCGGGAGGAGTCGTTCGCGCCCATCCGCCAGGCCTATGTGGCCCATGTGGCCCAGATGTTGGCCTTGACCGGTTTCGGCGAGTCTGCCGCCGAGGACGGCGCGGCCCGGATCATGGCCCTGGAAACACGCCTGGCATCTCACCACTGGGACAACGTCAGAGACCGGGATGCCAACGCCACCTACAACCCTCACAGCCGCGCCCAACTGGAAGACCTGGCTCCCAACATCGACTGGGACGCTTGGTTGAGTGGACTGGAGGCTCCAGCGACCACTCTCGATCAGACCATCGTTCGAGAGCCGAGCTACCTCAGCGGCCTCAGCGATGCCCTGAGAGAGGTGGCGCTCGCCGACTGGCGACTGTGGTTTCACTGGCACGTGGTCCGGGCCAGTGCATCGCTGCTCAGCTCACGCTTCGTCGACGCCGACTTCGACTTCTACGGCCGCACCCTCACCGGAGCCCCAGAGCTGAAGGCCACCTGGAAGCGGGCTGTGGCCGTGGTCGAATCGGCGCTGGCCGAGGCCGTGGGCAAGTTGTACGTGGCCGAGCACTTCCCGCCCGACTCCAAGGCCCAGATGCTCGATCTGGTTGCCAACCTCATCGAGGCCTACCGCCGGTCGATCACCGACCTGGACTGGATGACCAACGAGACCAGGGCTCGCGCCCTGGCCAAACTGGGCACCTTCACGCCCAAGGTTGGCTACCCCGACCGCTGGCGGGATTATTCGGCCCTGGTCATCGACCGCACCGACATGGTCGGCAACCTGCGTCGGGCCGCCTCACATGAAGCCGATCGGGACCTGGCCCGGATCGGTCAGCCCGTCGACCGCGACGAATGGTTCATGAGCCCCCAAACCGTGAACGCCTACTACAACCCGCTCATGAACGAGATCGTGTTCCCGGCCGCCATCCTTCAGCCTCCCTTCTTCCACCCCGAAGCTGATCCAGCGGTGAACTACGGCGCTATCGGGGCCGTGATCGGCCACGAGATCGGACACGGCTTCGACGACCAGGGCTCTCGCTACGACGGCGACGGAAATCTCAACGACTGGTGGACGCCTACTGATCGCGATGCCTTCGAGGAGCGCACCGGCGCCCTCGTCCGCCAGTACGACGCCCTAGAACCACGTCAAGCTCCCGGCCAGCACGTGAACGGTTCGTTCACCTTGGGCGAGAACATCGGTGACCTCGGCGGTCTGGCCATCGCCTACGCGGCATGGCGCATAGCCACAGAGGACGAGAACAGCAACGACGCGAACCGCGCCGACGTAGACGGCAATGACGACGGGCTGAGCGGTTCACAGCGGTTCTTCTGGTCGTGGGCACAGGCCTGGCGGTCCAAGTCCAGAGACGAGGAGGTGGCTCGGCTTTTGGCCATCGATCCCCACTCGCCGCCGGAATTCCGCTGCAACGAGGTGGTCCGAAACATCGACGCCTTCCACGATGCCTTCGGCGTCGAAGCCGGCGATGGCCTGTGGCTCGAACCATCTGACCGCGTGTCCATCTGGTGACATCCCAGACCGTCGGATTCGTGACCGTCCGATTCGTGACGGTCGGTGTCGTGACCGGGCTACTTGTGACCGCTGACGTCGGACCGAATGAGGTGGGCGGTCAGACGAACTCGAGACCTTCGAACCGGCCGTCGTTGCGCCAGTTCTCGATGAAGGAGAAGAACGCCATCGGGCCCTGGGGATAGCCGCCGGCGTCGAGGTGTTGACGTCGACCGATGGCCTGGCCTTCGTTGTTGTAGTAGCCGGGGGTGCAGTCAGCGTTGCCCAGGAAGCCGCCGCTTCCTCCGCCGACCAGCTCGACCCAGTCCGCCTCGGCCTCAGCGCTCACCTCGACGGTCCGGGACCCGATCGATGACGCGTGCGCTACCACCGCGGCGATGGTGGTCCCAGCCTCGACCAGGTTCGAGGTGATGTTGGAGATCAGGTTGGCACCTTGGGTCATCCCGATGATGAACAAGTTGGGGAAGCCCCGCACGTGGGTGCCGTGCAGCGTCCGCATTCCGTCGGACCAGTGATCGCTGAGGGTCAGGTCATCTCGGCCGGTCACCTCGAAGCCGGCTCGACGAGCCAGTTCGGTACCGACCTCGAAACCAGATGCGAAGACGATGCAGTCCAGCTCGTAGTGCTGGCCCGCTACCCACACGCCGGTCTCATCGATGCGTCCCACACCTTTGCCGTCAGTGTCCACCAGAACTGTGCTGGGCTCGTTGTAGGCCTGTAGGTAGTCGTCGTGGAAGCAAGGGCGCTTGCAGAGCTGGCGGTACCACGGCTTGAGCGCCTCCGCAGTGGCGGGGTCTGACACCACTGCGTCCACTCGGGCCCGGATCTCGCTCATCTTCTCGTCGTCGCTGAGTTCGTAGGCAAGCTTGAGGGTCTCAGGGGTGAAGGGCTCGCCCCGCTCGATCTCGGCCACCACCCGGTCCCTGATCCGCTGGGAGATGTCGGTCCAGCCGTCTTGGACCAGATCCTCCGCGGCGAACCCACCGGTCTGGAGGGTGGCGAAGTTGTGGAGCCAGCTCCGCTGCCAACCTGGTTCGAGGGTGGCGAACCAGTCCGCGTCGATCGGGTGGTTGTTGCGAACGTCCACCGATGACGGTGTGCGCTGGAATACGTGGAGGCTCTGCGCCGAGCGGGCCAGATGCGGGATGCACTGGACGGCGGTGGCCCCGGTACCGATGATCCCAACCCGTTTGTCGGCCAGGCCCGTCATCACCGAACCGTTGGGGTCGCCGCCCGTGTAGGCGTAGTCCCAGCGACTGGTGTGGAAGGTATGACCAGCAAAGGTCTCGATGCCAGGGATCCCTGGAAGCTTGGGACGGTGAAGCGGACCGGTGCCCATGGCCACGTAGCGGGCGCCGATTAGGTCTCCCCGGTTGGTGTGAATGACCCAGCGCCCGGCGGCATCGTCCCACGCCAGGCCCGAAACCTCAGTGGACAAGAGCGCATTGTCATACAGGCCGAACTGGTCGGCGATGCGGCGGGCGTGGCCGTGTATCTCGGGGGCTGGAACGTACTTGTGGCTGGGCCGATGGCCGGTCTCCTCGAGGAGCGGCAGGTAGATCATCGCGGCCGTGTCGCACATGGCTCCCGGATACCGGTTCCAGTACCAGGCCCCGCCAACATCGCCGGCACCGTCGATAAGCATCACCTCTTCGATGCCTGCCGCTTTGAGTCGGGCCCCAGTAACCAGGCCGCCGAACCCGGCCCCGATGATGGCCACCTCGACCTCTCGCTCGATGGGCTCACGTTCGGCCCAAGGAGTCCACGGGTCCTCGATCAGACGGGCGAAAGGCCCGGTGGGTTCCAGGTACTGGTCGTTGCCGTCGGGCCTGATCCGCTTGTCGCGCTCGAGGCGGTAGCGAGACTGGAGGGCCTCGTGGTCGATCGGATCGGCTGTCCCCTGTGAGCTCACTTGACCCCTCTGGTCCTCAACGCCCCCGAACGAGAACAACACGGGCGAGTCTTTGCACGCACCATGCAAGAAGTCAAGCAGTGTGGCCCGATCCCGTGGGATCAATTCGGGAAGTGCTGCGCCGGCCATCTCGTCGCCAGACGGTGTCGACCACCAGGTCGACTCCCAGCGCGACCACACCGGCCAGAGCGATCGGATGAAGACGCTCCATCTCCGTCACCCAGTCGACGCCGGTGGATATCTGGTAGCGAACCAGCAGCGCCGAACCGTAGACGGCCGCCAACCCCACCAGCGCCACCGGGAGGATTCCAGCCACCACGCGGCCCTCAGGGCGACGAACGCCGATACCGCCGACCACACCCAGCGCCAATGCCACCAACGGTGGCACCACCAGCATCGAGGCCAACCCAATTCCCACCCCGACCGCGACCGATCCGGCCCGAGATGCCCGCCGACCTCCATCATTGGACCGAAGCCCCGGTAGACCGGCGGGCAAATCGGGTCCCACCCGGGGCCGACGGAGCGCCAAGATGAGGCACGCCCCTACCCCCAACGCCGACAGCCCGAGCGCCACATCTACCCTCCGTTGCGGGGCAAAGCGAAGCTCGACCGAGACCGTCTCCGCCGTGGGAGTGACCAGCCAGCCGTTGGCGTAGCCATCCACCAGTTGTGATGGCCCCAGGTCCCGGCCGGCGGCGGTCGCCACCCAGCCGTCGGTCTGGCTCTGCCCGAGAACCAACCACACCGGCACGCCGGGCGTCAGACCGCTGAGCGTGGCTGTCACCTGATCAGGGTCTGAGTTCACAACCCGGACCTGACCCACGTCCGACGCCCGCGAACCGGCGACATCGTCGGTCGCGGTGTGACCGCTCGCCGCGCCGACTCCAACACGATCTGGTCCACGTCTATGCCGGTGTCAATCCCTGCGGCCGTCCGCACCTCGTGGTCACCATCGGTGAGATCGATCTCGGACCCGCAACTGACCAGGTCGAGCGGACGGCCCGCGAGTGCATCGGAGGTTGAACCCACCACCCGCACCGGAACCGCCTTGCCGTCGACGGTCACCAGATCGTCGCGGCATTTGTCATCGAAGGTGGCCTCCGGACGAGATGTGCGCAGGCCTGCCACGCCCAGCTCGGCGATGGCAAACGGATGGGCGATCGGCTGAGCCGAGGTCCAGTCCACAGACGCCACCGTCCGACTGTCGAGCACCTCCACCTCCAACACCTGACCCGTGGTGGCGGCGAACTCGACGGGGATCTTCACCACATGTCCGGCCTCGGTGCCATCCTGCACTGCTGGCAGGGTCGGCGTGGCCACGACCTTGCCGTCGACTCGAATCTCCAGGCGGGTCGGAACCGAGTGGACACCATCGGCGACCACCTGAAGGTCGAGCCGGTTGAACGTGTGCGGCTCCGCAGTACGTACCGTGATCCATTCCCCCTCGGCTCGACCGAAGGCACTGGACCATGCCGTGGTGGCATCCCCATCCAGCGCGGAGCTGGCCCTGGCATCCCGACTCCCGCTCAAGCGGAGGCTGCTGGTGGCCTGAACATCGTCGTCGGCGACCCCAAGAACCGAATCGAGGACCGCGTCACTGGCCCGACCCGACAACCTCGCCGTTCCCACCACCGTGAAGATGCGGCGGTCGGGAACCCTCAGCAGACGAACGATGGAACGTTCCTCGTCCTCACGGGTCCGATCGGTGGGATCCTGACGGAGGCGGGTCAGCACATAGGTGAGGGCGGTCGAATTGCGGGCATCGGCGGGGGCGGCACTCACCGCGTCGACCAGGTCGACAGGCATGCGGATCAGCTCTTCGAGCACCGGAGGCTCATCGCCGAGATCCACCTCGGTGAAGCCGACCGGGCCGGCGTTGCCGTAGTGGAGTGGTTCGTCGAGGTTGTCGGCCAGGATCGTGATCTCCACCCGTTTGGTGGTGCGCTCCCCGAGATCGACCCGCTGACCGGGAGGGAGCCGTGAAACATCACCGAGATCCACCTCCACCGGTCGACCATCACCCACGTCGATACGCACCCTGGTGATGGCCCGGGTCGTCCTCACCTCGGGTAACTGGAACAGATCGATGTGGTCGAGGTCCAAGGGTTCGGCCAGTGTCAAAACCCACCGCTCGCCGCGGGCGTCGCTGAACGACGCCGTCGACCAGGCCGTGGTGTCGTCGCCGTCGACGGCCAGCGCTGGTCTCCCGTCGCCGGCGAAGGTGATCGGGTTCCCGTACGACGTGGCATCGGCCTCGATCCCTCCCCGCTGCACGGTGACGGTTTGGACGTCGGTACCGGCCTCGGGGAATCGGGGCAGGCGGTTGTCGGTGAGGTTCTCGGCCAGGGCCTCTTCGCCGATGCGCTCGGTGTGACCGCGGGTGTGGCGCAGCGACCCCCATCGCTCACCCCGGTCCCGGTTGCCGTCGGTCACCACCAGCGACGCCCCCCGGGCCATCTCGATCGCCACCTCGGCAGCATCGAGGGAGGCGCTGTAACGGATCAGCTCCGTTCCGTCGATGACGCCAGCCCCGGCGGCATCGACCATCCCGGCCCCATCTCCCGACAGGAGTACCGCACCCGAGGCCGGTTTGACGTCGACGATGCCGGGGACGTCGTCGACGTCCACCACGGCCACGGCCGGGCCATCGGGAAGGTCACGCTCCTCCAACAACCACACCTCGTCCTGCATGGGCAGACGCGACGGCGGCCGGTTCACATAGGGACCGGTCATCTCGACCGGCTCCCCCAGGCCCGGCGCTCGCTTGACGAGCTGCCACACCATGCGGGGCCGAGCCAGGTGATAGCGCTCGTACTGGAGGTCACCCCGTACCACCAGGTCCCCGACCCGCAGGAGGCGGGCGATGGGGGCCAACGACGCATCCTCCAGCGTCCGCTCTTGAAGCCTCAGATCCAACGCGTTGAGCAGATCCGCGGACATCGGTGTGCCGTAGGGCACCAGTTCTCGGGCCACAAAGGGACGTTCGATCAACCCGGGCAGTATCGGGTCGACGGTGTTGCCCCACCGATAGGAAGCGAAGTCACTACCGGGTATGGCCATGACGCGGGTGCCGTCGTCTCGCTCGTCGACCAGGGCCGCGGCTTCCAGCCAGTAGTCGGGTACATCTCGCCGAGACAGGCTGGTTTGCACCAGCGACCGCTGCCACAGCGGCACCATGCCGACCACCGAAGCCAGCACCACCACCGCGGCAAGCGGTCGAGCCAGGCGCGGACGGTGGGCCAACACCCACAACAATCCTCCGCCGATGAGCCCGGCGGCGGCCAGGGAGATGAGAGGAACGGCTCGGGGCAGGCTTCGAAAAGCCAGTCCCCGCTCGGTGGCCAGAAACGCCTTGATGAGACGACCGAACAGGGGTGGGTCAGCCCAGGGATGAGCCCCGACTGCAACCACCGTCCCCACCACGAACAAGGCGGCGAAGAAGCTCCGATATCGCCACCTCCCCACCGCGGCACCGGCCAACGCCAGGAGCGGCACCAGGAACGTCGCCCCGAAGATCAGGGCCTTCTGCGTGTATTGGTAACTGGGTTCGATCCACAGGTCGAGCTTGTCGCCCCCGTAGAAGAACCAATAGCCGAGGCCGCGCACCACCTCGAAGGCGGTGGACGTCCGGGCCACCACCTCGGCCGACTCGCTGTAGCGGACGATGTTGATGCCATGGGTGGCCTGCACTGACAGTCCCGCCAACCACCACGAACTGGACACCACCGTCAAAAGCCCGATGCGGGCCACCGCCGACAAGACCCGCCCCGGTGCCGCTTCCCGAGCCACCAACACCGACACGACCCACAGCAGCGGCGCCAACCCGACCAGGACCAGCGCGGTCAGGTTCACGCTTCCCACCGTGGCCACCACCAGGGCGAACAGTGCAGGATGGCGCCACGATCTGACTCGGATGGATTGGATGGTGAGACCCAACAACCAGGGCAGGCCGATGGCTGGGAGCAACACGCCCGACAGGCGCCCGAGGTAGGCCACCGCGAAGGGGCTCAACCCGTAGGCCACCGCGGCAGGCCAAACCGCCACCTCGGGCAGGCGCAGCAAACGCAGCAGGTACGCGGTACCGGTGATGGCCGCGAACAGGAGGGTCCCCCACCACAGCCTTTGAGCGACCCAGTCCGGGACGCCGAGGGTGTCGAAAGCCCAGAACCACGGCCCCATCGGCCACAGGTAACCGATGGTCTGGTGAGAGACCGTTCCCAGACCGACAGATGGATCCCACATCGACCAGGCCTTGGACAGCAACGCCCTTGGGTCGAGGTACAGGTACGACTTCGTGTCGGCGCTGATCCACCCGGGCCTCGTGGCCAGAAGGGGCAGGTAGCACAGTGCCGCGATGCACCAGAGCGGACGCCACGATCGCCGAGGCTCGTCGGCGGGGACCGCGACCGAGGGTGCCATTTGTACGTCATCACCAGTGCCGTCGGTGGCCAACTCCGCTTCGGTGGTGGTCGACGGAGTGGTCACAGGTGGTCAGGGCTTCGAGCTAGGTCGGGTCACGTCGACCAGACCGCCCAAACGGTAGCGGCCCGCCGATACCCCAGGGTTGCACCCTCGCCGCCGTACAATCTGGCCCCGACACAGGACCGACCAGGCCAGGAGGCCTCGGTGAGCCGCCGGGAGCGAGAGACACCAACGAGCAGGACGGCCCGAGCCGTGGTCGCCCGCCTGGATGTGGTGGTGCTGGCCTTGGTCGCCTACCTGCCGTTCCTGGCATCCTCGCCCGGTGAGCTGAGCTCGGACAGCAAACAGGCGCTCTACGTCGATCCCGGCGGGTTCCTGCGTGACGCCCCCTTCCTGTGGGACCCCACCGTGGCGGCAGGAACCGTGCCCCACCAACACGTCGGCTACCTGTGGCCCATGGGGCCATGGTTCTGGCTCTTCGACACCATCGGAGCGCCGGACTGGGTCGCGCAACGCCTGTGGCTCGGATCGTTGACGTTGACCGCGGCGCTAGGCGCACGATGGTTGATGCGCTCCCTGGGGCTAGGCCGTATGGCTGCCCTGGCCGGCGCTCTGGTCTACGCCCTGACCCCCTACCAGTTGGCCTTCACCGCTCGAACGTCGGTGCTTCTGTTGCCCTGGGTCGGGTTGCCGTGGCTGGTGGAGCTGACCCGCCGGGCCGTGCACCGGGGCGGGTGGCGCCATCCCGCCCTCTTCGCCCTCGTCACCTTCTCGGCCGCAGGCGTGAACGCGGCCTCGCTGGTGCTCGTCGCCATCGGTCCGTTGGTGGTGCTGATCGACGCGGCCCGGCCCAGCCGCCTCGGACCTCGGGCCACGGCAGGTGCCGCGGCGCGCATCGGTGTCTTCACCCTGCCGATCTGCCTATGGTGGCTGGCCGGCCTGCGCGTACAGGGTGGCTACGGAATCCCGGTGTTGCAGGTCACCGAGAACCTGCGGACCGTGGCCGAGCGGTCCTCACCCGACGATGTCCTGCGCGGGCTGGGAAACTGGTTCTTCTACGGCCGTGATCGGGCCGGATGGTCGCTCGACCAGACCGACTACTACGAGCACCATCGCCTGGCCATCGCATTGAGCTTCGTCATCCCGGTCCTGGCCCTGTCGGTGGCCACCGTGGTGAGGTGGAGCCACCGGTGGCTGACGGTGGGTCTGGTGGCTTCCATGGTCATCGCGGTCGGGGCCTGGCCCTATGACCAGCCCAGCCCGGTGGGCCGACTTTTCCGGGTCATGGTCGAATCGACCTCGGCCGGTCTGGCCTTCAGGAACCACCCTCGGGTGGTTCCCGTTCTGATCCTCGGCCTGGCCCTGATACTGGCCGCGGGGGTCCGGGCCATGCCGGACCGGGCCCGCTGGGCCGCGGCTTCGGTGGTGGTCCTGGCCGCACTCGGTGGCTTGGCGCCCGTGGCCCGGGTGGGGATGTTGACCGACGGCATGAACCGTCCCGAGACGCTGCCCGACCACTGGGTGCAAGCGTCCCGATACCTCGACGAGGCCGGCTCCACGACACGGGTCCTGGAGGTGCCGGGGGCCAACTTCGCCGACTACCGGTGGGGTAACGCGGTCGAACCGGTCACCCCCCTACTCCTGGACCGGCCCTATCTGGCCCGGGAGATCCTTCCCCAAGGTTCGACCGGTTCCACCCTCTTGTTGGATGCCCTTGACCGGCGGATCCAGAACGGAGTCCTCGACCCTGACGCGGTGGCCCCGATCGCCAGGTTCTTGGCGTCGGGCACCGTGGTACTTCGCAACGACCTGCGTTTCGATCGCTTCGACCTGCCCGGCCCGGATTCGATGTGGAACCTCCTGGTGGGTTCGGCCGCCACCGTCCTGGCCGCGCCCACCGGATTCGGCGAAGCGTTCGTCAACCGCGGCAACCCTGAACTGGACTCCATCACCCCGAGCGATCTTCAGGCCCACCAAGGCGTGACCCGCGATAGTCAGCTTCCCCCCGTGGCCGTCATCGAGGTGGCGCAGCCGACGACCATCGTGGGGGTAGCCCCCGTGGATCGCCCTGTCCTGTTGGCCGGTGACGCCGACGGGATGGTCGACGCCGCGGCCGCGGGGCTTCTCGACGGCCGGGGCCTGGTACTGCTTTCGGGGTCGCTCAGCCAGGCTGAGCTGTCCGCCCACGAGAAGCGAGGCGCGGCGCTGATCGTCACCGACTCCCACCGGCGTCGCATCCAGACCTGGTTCTACTCGTTGCGAGACACCCGAGGGGCCACCGAGGAAGCGGGAGAGACCATGGTCGAGCCGTCGGGCTACGACGCCCGCCTGCATGCCTTCCCGGCCCCAGATGACCGGACTCGGACCGTCGCTCACCAGATCGGGGCCACTGTCAAGGCCACCTCCGCCGGGGGCGGGGCCGAACGACCTGAAGATCGTCCGGTGGCCGCGGTGGATGGGCGACTCGACTCGTCGTGGCGAGTCGGTGGGTCCGATCCCACTGGCGAACGCCTCACCGTCACCCTGGAACGTCCGCAGGTGGTCGATCGGGTGGTCCTGATCCAACCCCAAGACGGCCCGCGAGACCGGACCGTCACCCGCGCCAGGCTCCGATTCGACGACGGGTCGACCATCGACGTCGATCTTGGTCCGCAGTCGTTGCGACCAGACGGCCAGGTGATCGAGATCCCCGAGCATCTGGTCGCGTCTCTCACGGTGGAGATCGTGGCCGTTTCTGATTCGGACGGGGACCCCGCGGCGGCCAACGCCGTCGGTTTCGCCGAGATCGGCCTCGGTGACCTGCGGGTGCAAGAGAGCGTGCTGATGCCTCGAGACCTACTCGAACGCCTGGGATCGGCCAGCCTCGACCACAGCCTCGACCTGGTCCTCACCCGGCTCCGGACCGGTGCTGACCTCTGGCGACGGTCAGACGACGAGGTGACCCTGGACCGCACCTTTCACCTGCCGACGGCCCGGTCATTCTCCCTGGTCGGCACGGCCCGCCCCTCCGACGACGCGGCGGACCGACAGATAGATGAGTTGCTGGGTACGGCGGGAACCATCGAGATGTCCTCGTCCAGCCGACTCCAGGGCTCACCCGGGTCCCGGGCATCGCGGGCCGTGGATGGTGACCCGTCCACGGCGTGGACCGCCTCGTTCGATGACCGTGCTGGCGACGGGCCCGAGCCCCTCGGTGGATGGATCGAGATGAGCGCCGACCGCCCATTCGGCGTGGCCGAGTCGTTGCGTCTGGACTTCGTGGCCGACGGGCGTCACTCGCTCCCCGCTGAGGTGACGGTCACCATCGACGGCCAGTTGGTGACCACCCACCGGATCACGGGGTTGACCGAGGGGAGTGAGCCGGGTGACCTGAGCTCGGTGACGGTTCCACTGGAGGGAGGGCCGAGAAGCGGTCGGTCCGTTCAGATAGCGGTGACCGAGGTGGTTCCCCGACTCACCGACGCCTCAGCCACCGGGATCGCCTTGCCCGTGGCCATCGCCGAGGTCGGGGGCGTCCAGGCCGGCGTCGCCACCACCGGGATCGTGGACCCGGCCTGTCGTGGAGACCTGGTCCAGATCGACGGAGAACCGGTTTCGGTGCGGCTGGGCGAACCCGCCGCTGATGGCACCCTCACCGTCACAGCCTGTGAGCCCGTCGACCTCGCCGCCGGAACCCATCGTCTAACCGTCTCGCGCGGGTCGAACACCGGAATCGATGCGGATGCGCTCACCCTCAGTTCCGCGGCCGGCGGTGAACCCGGTCCAGTGGGAGTTCGGGGCCTCGACGTCGGAGAGGCTCCAGCCCGCGTCACCACTTCGAACGTTGAACGCACGACGGTGAAAGCAACCGTCCAAGCCGATGGGGATCCCTTCTGGTTCGTACTCGCTCAGAGCGCCAGCCCCGGCTGGCAACTCGAGGTCGACGGTGGCACCGCCGGGCCTCGGTCGCTCGTGAACGGCTACGCCGACGGATGGATGATCACGCCCACCGGGTCCGGCCCGATCACGATCTCACTCCGGTGGCAACCTCAACAGACGGTGTGGGTGGCTATGGCTGTGAGCCTGACCACGTTGGTTCTGGCACTGGCGGTGGTGGCATCGACCCGGCCGAGCGGCCCGGTACCGCAGACCGTGGCACCGACGTTCGCTCCCACAGCATTTCGACGCGCACGCCCTGGAACTGCTCAGGTCGAGGACCCAGGCCCGGCTGGGTTGGCTGGCATCGTCACGTCGACCCTGGTGACGGCCCTGGTGGTCGCGGTCATCAGCCGCCCCTGGATCGGATTGGCATGCGCGGCAGTGGCGGCCGCGACCTGTCGGTGGCGCACCCTGGTCTGGCTGTCGGCCCCGGCCGCAGGGATCGCCCTGGCCCTCGCCCGTCCGCTGGACCGGCCAGAACTGGGGTGGCTCGCGCTAGGGGTGGTGATCGCTGTCGTGATCGCCGATGCGCTCAGGAGCCGGGCCGGGCAGTGACCGTCACGTCGAATCCGGCTACTGCGGCGGCGTCACGCCACACCAGCTCATCGGTGATGCCTTTGTCCGGTTTGAAGGCGACGCCGGGGATCAGCGCCCTCATGGTAGGGCCGGCCTGGACCAGCACCTCGTAACGCAGCGACGGGTTGGCCCTGGCTTCGGCCGGTGAACTCCCGAACCCGACCACAACGGCGATTGTGTTCCCACCGACCGGGACCGGGAGTCCCCCGTTCCCGGCGTCGGCCTCGTCGGCCGCCACCCGCCAGGTGGTGTGAACCGTCGAGTTGGGTGCGGCCTCCGCCGCAACGTCGCGCCAGAACACGTAGCCGTCTATCTCCAAACCGATGCTCACCGCGGGCGGACCGGGAGTGGACACCCGTACCGGGATCTCCAGCACCTGGCCCCGCACGATCTGGGCCGGGACGAGCTCCACGCCATAGGGCTTCGTGCTCTCCAACGGAACCAGTTCCGCGGTGGGGACATCGGCCCGTTGCACGAAGGCGCGTCGATCGGGGTGGGAATCGATCAGGTCGATCACCTCGGGATCGGAGTCTGTGGCCCAGAGGATCTGGGCGTCGAGGTCAGCCGTGTTCCCACCGGCAGGGTTGAGCTCGAACAGGTATCGGGCTGGTGACACCACCACCACGGCGGGGCCTTGGATCGTCTGGGTGGACTCCCGCCAGGCGAGCTGGATCCGGCTGAGCTGACGGTTGAGCCCGATCCGACCCACCCCGACGGGAACCGTCACCACCACCATGGCCACCGTCACCACCGCCGCCGCCCTCACCGATCGCCGGGCCAGGATCAACAAGCCTTGGGCCATGAGGATGCACAAGGGTACGTACAGCGGCACGAAGTAGATCGGTCCGCTCAAGCGACTGGCCAGGGCCGACACGCTGGTACCCCAGAACGGGAAGTACCCGACCGGGAAGGCCACCACGATGGCCAGCAGCAACCGCGTATCGGTGTTCCTCCGTCGGGCGACCGCCGCCAAGGCGGCCACGGCAACACCCAGGTAGGCCCCGACCACGAACCATGGAAGGAAGAAGGCGTTCTTGGCTGTGCCTCTGAAAGCCTTGGCCAACGTGTAGTTCTCGACATCCATGGCCGGCATCAGACGTCGCTCGCCAAACCCGAACGTGTCGAGGGGGTCGGCAACGGTGATCGGAAACTCGAACGGGCTGCCGGTGAGATGGAAGTTGTGGGCCAGTTGAACCGCCACGATGGCCAACAGGGGAGCCATGAACCAGGGCACCAGGCGCAGAAGTCGACGCCAGTCCCTCCACCGTGTGATGAGGGTGAAGCCACCCACCGCCGCCGCCCACATGACAGCGTCGAAGGTCCGGGTCATGACCATCCAGCCCAGGAGGATCCCGGCCACCATTACCCGTCGACGTGATCCGACCCGCACGCCAGCGTGGAACTGTGCCACGAACCAGGTACCCAACCCCAAGGCGAACACATAGGTGAGGTAGACGCCGCTCTGCACGGCCAGTATCGGCGACGCAACCAGGAGCAGCGCCCCGATGGCGGCGACCCGACGATCCTCCGTGATCTCCCAGGCCAGCGCATAGGTGCCGGTGACAGCCAGGACCGCAGCCAGGGCCAGGGACAGCGGGGGCCATCCGACAACCTGTCCAACCAGGAGGACCACCGGCCACCCCAGCGGGTACTGGGAGAAGAAGGCACCCTGGTGGTGGCCCGACAGCCATGGCTGCATCACCCGCGGGAACCCGAGATCGCCCAGGGTCAACTGCCCGCTACGCAGCAGGCCCGACTGCCACAGATAGACCGGTTCGTCCCGGTTCCAGGAGAACCCGGGGTACACGAAATGTTCCGACAGCAGCGCGACCACGGCGGCGCACAGGCCGAGCACCGCCACCGCCCGAGGAGACCGGAGGCAGGCATCCACCTGGCACAGGACGGGGCCTTTGGGGCGCGGTCTGGACAAGGCCGTGAATCTACCCAGGAGCCAGCCAAGCCACGAAGGCAGCTACCCCGGTTCGAGTCGACATAGAGCGGATCGGCCCGGCCGGAAACCGAGCCGCTGCGGTCATTCGTCCAGGTCGATGATCAAGGCGGTCCGGGTCTGCTTGGTGTGCCCGTAGGCCACCACCAGATAGCGGTGCCCGGCCTTGACCTCCAGATCGACGAGCGTGCCGGTCGGTTCGCTGCATCCACCGTTGGCGTCGTAGATGCCGATCTGCATTGACCCTGGATCCACCTCGAACACCGGGCCGGCATTGCCGCCGCCGCTGTCGTTCTGGAAGCTCAGGCAGGCTCCGGGCGCTCCCATGGTGACGAAATCGTCCTCCAGATGGCCGAGTCCGGTCTCGATGAGGAAGAGGTTGGCCTTACCAGCAGCCGGCTCGGGAACGTCGTCGTCTCCGCCGTCGACGAAGATCCACCGCGAGGTTCCGGAGGTGGCGCCCGCGTTCATCGGGTCCTCGTCGCTTCCCAGGATCCAGATGAGCTCCTGCCCCTCGGCCACGATCTCATCGTCGCTCATGATCGGCTGGTCATCTTCGGCTGCGCCCGAGCGTTGGGCAACCACACCCATGTCGACCTTGCCCTCTTCGGGGTCATCGGTGAGTGTCTGGGAAGGCACCTTGCCCTCCAGCATCTCCGACGCCTCGCCGTAACCGAGCGAGGCCGCGTCGCTTCGGGCCGAGTAGTTGCCCCAGGAGAAGTCCACTTCGCTGTCGGCCCCGCCATCGCTGAACACGTTCACGAATCGAACCCGGAAATCAGCGTCCTCGAACTCGACCTCTGGGATCTCGAAGCCCGTATCCGGGGAACCCGCGGCGGTGGTGGTCGCCCCCGCCGCGGTCGTGGTGGTCTCAGCTTCCTCGTCTCCCCCGCCGCCTCCGCATGCCGCGAGCAACGAAAGAGCAAGAAGGACAGATGCGGTGCGCCGTGAGTTCATGGGGGCAGATTGCCACACTCGGGGCACGGCGGTGGACGATCCCCGCGACCGCCTTCAGCCAGGTGCGAACGGCAGGTGGTTGAAGCGACGCACGTAGTTTCCCGGGGCGAACTGGCCAGCATCTCCATCGACCGAGAAATCGGGGCAGCGGTTCAGCAGTTCCTCGAGCACAACGCGGGCTTGAAGGCGGGCCGCGGCCGCGCCGAGGCAGTGATGCGGACCATACGAGAACGACATCATCCGAGAGATGGGCCGGGTGACGTCGAAGGTCTCCGCGCCGTCACCGAACTCGCGGTCGTCGCGGTTGGCCGAGGCGTACAGCAGCAGCACCTTGCGCCCGGCGGGGATCGTGGTTCCGTCGATGGTCACGTCTCGGGTGGTCGTACGGGCCAGGCCCTGAACCGGGCATACCAGTCGGAGCATCTCCTCCACCGCACCGGGCAGCAGCTCCGGGTGGTCGACCACGAGTTGGCGCTGGTGAGGGTGGCGGGTCAACAGATCGGCCGAGCCTCCGAGCAGTGATGTGGCCGTGTCGTTGCCCCCGGCCACCATGGTGAAGGCGAACCCCAGGATCTGGGCGTCGTCCACCGCGCCCTCGTCTCCGTCTGCGATCGCTTCGGCCTGGGCCGTCACCAGCATCGAGAGCAGGTCCTCACCTGGGTCGACCCGACGTCGGTCCACCAGGTCGGCGAAGTATCCGAGCAGCTCGCCGAGCGCATCTCCGGCGGCGATGATGTTGCCGTCGGCGTTGGCCTCCACAATCGCCTCCGTCCATCCATCGAACCGGGAACGATCCTCAGCGGGCACACCCAGGTAGTGGGCCACCACCATGCTCGGCAGAGGCTTGAAGAGCTCGGCCACCACGTCGCCCCCGCCCCCGGCGCGTAACCGTTCGATCCGTTCGACGGCGAAATTCCGGACCATCGGCTCGATGGCCAACACGTGGCGAGGAGTGAAGGCCCGCGCCACCAGTCGACGAAAGGCCGTGTGTTCGGGCGGGTCGAGCATCACGATCGGAGCGGCCACATCGAGGCCGATCCTCTCCCGTTCGCCGTAGGTGGTGGTGAGGCCCTGCGCCGATGAGTAGGTGCCTGGGTCTCGGGCGGCATCGAACACGTGCCCGAAGCGGGAAAGGACCCAGAAGTCTCCGTCGGCCACGTGGTGAACGGGGTCATCATCTCTGAGTGCCCGGTACATGCCGAACGGGTCACGCCAGGTCTCGGCACTTCGGGCCACGAAGCGTGCGGGTTGATCCGACGACGGGATGGTGGCCTCCATCTCAGTCCACCGTCGCGATGGCGGTGCTGTGGGCCCGGCGGGCTCTCTGGCGGGGATTGGGACCGGCCACTACCACTCGGGTGTGATCGCGCGGATCGAGGTGGGGGGTCCGCTCGGGGAAGATGCTGGACAACGCGCCTCGCCGAATGGCGGGGTCCATCGCCCGGAACCCAGCGCACACCGCGGCGAAGGCGATCCGATCCTGATGGGTCCACCGCATGTCGAAGCGACGCCGGACCACATCTGGCAGGTTGCCGTAGACGGTGACCCGCAACAGATCTGACATGCGGTCGGTAGCAAAGCCGCTGAGGGGGGTGAACGGTCCCGGAAGGGAGATGCGCTGAGCGCCGGTAGCCGGGTTGGCCGAGGGGTCCAGCACCCATTGGACGGCCGGGGTCAGCTCCAGTTCGTGTCGGCAGATCTCGTCGAAGCGGGCCAGGAATGCGTCGTAGGTGGCTGGCACCGGGCGTTCACTCACTCCGTAGCGGCGATACCAGGTGACGGACTCGGCGTACATCTGGTTGCGTTGGGCTCGGTTGAGTGGCCACGGAAAATAGAGTTCGCGTGCCCGGAAGAACTCCCAGGTGAAGGTGGCATGGGCCCACCAGTAGGTGTCCGGATCTAGGGCGTGGTACCTCCGCCCTTCGGCATCTACCCCTTTGATGTCAGGGTGGAAATCTCGGATCTCCCGGCCGCGACGATCACCTTCGACATCATCGGGGGCGAAGATGCTTCCCCAGATGTAGGGGATGGAGCGGAAGATGCGGTCATAGGGATCGCTGAAGAAGTCGGAATGGTCGGTGACCGCCGCGCCCAAGCTCGGCAGCATGAGCTGGAGGATCCCAGCACCGGTGCCGGGGATGAGGCTCCTCGGGTCACCCGCTGTCTCCCACAGAAGTGACCCCGGCCCGAGCGGAGCGCCGACGGCCTTGGATGTGGATCGGGCCTGTGTGGTCAAGGTCGACTCCTGCGAGAGGAAACGGTGCCGTCGCTGCGAGACGACACTAGGAGGTGGCCCGGGTGTCGCGCGGATCCGTCGGCGGGCGGGCCGCTCGGGCCAGGTCTCCGACCGTGGCCCAACCTCTGACCCCTTGGGAGTTATGGTCCGGGCGGTGAAGCGCCATGACAAGGCCGACCGGATCGGGGAGATCCTCGACGACCTGTACCCCGATCCTCCTATCCCGCTCGACCACCACGACCCATACACACTCCTGGTGGCGGTGGCACTGTCGGCTCAGACCACCGACAAGAAGGTCAACGAGGTGACGCCGGCGCTGTTCGCGCTGGCGGCCACCCCCGAACAGATGGTCGAACTGGGACCGGAGAGGATCCTGGAACTGATCCGGGAGGTCGGTCTTGCCCCTACCAAGGCCAACAACTTGTGGCGAGCCGCTACCCAGATTCTCGAAGCTGGCGGCGATGTCATCGCCGACTGGGAATTTCTGGAGTCGTTGGCCGGCGTAGGCCACAAGACAGCCAGCGTGGTCATGGCCCAGGCCTTCGGGGTCCCCGCCTTCCCGGTCGACACCCATATCCATCGTCTGGCCGCCCGGTGGGGACTGTCCAACGGCACCACCGTGGAGCGCACCGAAAGGGACCTCAAGGCGGCGTTCCCCGTCGACACCTGGAACCGGAGGCACCTCCAGATCATCTTCTTCGGTCGGGAGTGGTGCCCGGCCCGAAACCACGACTTGGCGGAGTGCCCGATCTGCTCGTGGGCCGCCACCAAGCGCCGGATGGCCGAAGAATCCCGCCTGCGCCGGACACGCTGACGCTGCTCTCCTCAGCCGTCGAGGTTCCGTCTCGGTTCATACGTGCCGCGCCCATGGGACGGCTCGCCCAATCGCTCGACACCAAATGCGACGGAGACAACCAGTCGCAACTCGAGCGACATGCGCAGCACGCTCCTGCGGGCAGACCGGGCCCTGTCCAGCCACCTTTGACGCTGTCGAACGTCCATCACCGAGACCGATCCCGCCCTGGTGATCACGTCAACCATTTCGTCGATTGCCTGACGCAATGCGGGCGGTGCGCTGACAGGAACCTCACAGCCGTCGAGCTCCGAGACAAGACGGGCCGCCGCCGCTACATCTCCTACCTCTAGTGCCACTTCGATCGCTTCGAGGCCCAGGTAGCAGCGTTCGGCCACGTCCTCGCCGGGAAGCACTGCTGATGCGTGAGGCGTGCTCAAGGTGTTGAACACATAGGCCGAGCGCTGATCCATCTCCGAACGGAAGAACCAGCGCTGGTCGGGGTGGTGGGCAAAGGTCCAGATGTCGTTCACGACCTGGTCCTGGTCCCGGTCCAGGAACGACTGGGTGGGGAGCCCGTAGCGGAGCTGATGGCGGGCTCGGTCGAAGCTGGCGCCGTCGGCCAACACCAGTGGCCTGGTGATCTGCTGCAAGGGGATCCACAAGTTGACGAGCATCAGCGAGGCGTCGTGATTGAAGCCGTCGGGTGAGTCGTGGTGGAACAGGTCCGGCGCCCGGCCGTCCATCAGCTGGACCAACGGAGTGCCGTACACGTCCTGGTCGGCGTGAACCGACACCGCAGGGGCGTGGCCGTTCATGCCCTTGGTGTCTCCCCCACCCACGGCAAGTCCGTTGGGTCCGCCGACGCGCATGATCAGCCCTTCATCGGCCACGTACAGAACGGTCAGGGTGTGACCGCCCGAGCTTGGAAGCTCGGCGCCGTCGAGCGCATCCCGCACAGACGCGGCCAAGACGTCGCTGATCTTCCCGGCCTGGTGGATTCCTGCAAGTGCACGCTGAAGTTCTTCATGACCGCTGAGGTCGACGGTGTCGAATCCAGTGGTGAGCAGGTTCGGGCGCACCGAAACGTTCTGCGCCAGGTCGCTCGCCTTGCACGCGTGGACCTCGAAGCCATCGTCCTCATAGGGCGTGGCCCCTCTCGACTGGGCTCGAAGGACCGCTGGCCGCTCGGCATCGGCGACCGATCTCGACAGTGGCGTGAAGGCCAGGTTCATGCAATAGGTCGTGTCAAGCACAGCCACCGCCCGATGCTACGTCCTAGGAGGCGAGCCTTCCGGCGACACCCATCGGAACGGCCTGGCTACACCCTTGACCAACCAGGCCCGATTTCAGACGAGAGGCTGTCCTGAGGGTCCGAAACGGACGTCGCCAAGGCGATCGGCTCAGCGACCGGGGGGAGGACCACCAGGGCCACCCCCGACACCACCGCCACCCATTCCGCCGCCTGTCGGTTCGGTAGCGGTGTCGACCCCGACGGTCAGCGAAACCCGGTAGCCATTCGTGACATCTCCGCTGACCGTTCCGAGCTGGGAGGCACCCTCGTCTTCGCCGAACACGTTGTCACTGGCCAGGGTGATCGACCCGAAGTTCCGAGCCGAGCTCTCATAGCCGGGCTCGCCGTACACGGCGCTGCTCGCATCGACGGGGAGGGCCACCTGTGATGTGGCCACCGCCTTCGTCGAGTCGGTGATGTCGCCTTCCGCGCCGTAGACCTCGAAGTGGATGTGCGGCCAGCGCCCCGAGTAGCAACCCGGGAAGATGCTGGTGAACGACACCACACCGTTGCGGTCAGCGACCTGGACGCCTCGGAGGTAGTTCTCCTCGGTGATCCCCTCCGAGTACATCGAGTACCGCCCTTCGCGGTCGCAGTGCCACACGTAGACCGCGGCCCCGGCGAAGGGGATGTTCCCATTGGCCATGTCCACGATGGTCAGGTCGAGGGTCATCTCGACCCCTTCGGCCACGCCGGTCGGGCCGCCGAAGCTGGACCGGATGTCTTGGCGCACCACCCCGCTCTGAGTCAGAACATCGGGCCCATTCGAACCGTCGCCTGGATATGGCCCGGCAGTCTCGTCGGGAATCTCGGCCAGCCCTTCGGCCCCGCTCGCTCCGGTTGTGGACGACGAACCGCTCGAACTCGAGGTGGAGGACGTCGACGTGGTGGAGCCTGAACCCTGGTCGGTCGAAGAGGCCGAGTCCGAACCGGACGATCCTCCGCATGCCGCCAGGGCCAGCGAGGCAACACCCATGCCGGCCACCGTGAGCATCCGCCGCCGGGTGAACAAAGTTCCGATGTCGAAGGCCAAGCCTTGGTCGACCAACTCCTGGTCTGGCCGGGGCAGCACCCTCCCCTCGTAGGAAGCTGCTCGCAACTGCGGTTTGGGATCGTCCATGTGGTCAGCTACTCCTCGGTCCACGTCTCCACGTTGTCTGCCGTCGAACACTCAGCGTCGCCCGACCTGCTGGCATTCCACCGTGAACTTCCTGAGAGTCAGCCGAGACCTGTGCCCGGCCCCAAGCAACGGAGCCGCCTATGAGCAGCGCCGCGACCACGAACGTGAGACACACCAACACGGCCTTGTCTACACGTTGGCTTAGGAAGCGGGATGGCGAACCGACCCATGAGCACGGCATGACTCAGCCGAGGCAAGGCCTCGGTAGGCGTACCCTCGCAGCGACGACGACTGGACCTATCCGGTCGGGTACTTGAAGGTGCTGACCGACATCCAAGGGGGATCTGTCCACGGCGATACGGTGACCCCATGTCCGCAGCAGATCAGCTCAGCTCGCTCACGCCCCCAGCGCCCACACTCCCCCGTCGGCGCCCCGCGGTGACGCTGCGCCGGCACAGCCGGTCCGGGGTGTGGCGTTCAGCGACGGCGGCGGCGGCGACGGCGGCGACGGCGATGGCACTGCTGTTGGCGGCCTGTTCGGGCGGGGATGGTGGCTCGGACGACAAGGCGTCGACTACCACGACCAAGGCCACCACAACGACCAGCGTGGCTGACCGTTCCGGCGAACCGATCGTGACCACCACGGTGTTTAGCGCTGGTGAGGACGGCTACGCCACCTACCGGATCCCGGCGGTGGTGCGCGCTGGCGACGGCACTCTCATTGCCTTCGCCGAGGCCAGAGTGGCCTCGGCCGCCGACCACGGCGATGTGGATCTGATCGCCAAGCGCTCCACCGACGACGGGGTGACATGGGGAGAGCTCCAAGTCGTTGCCGACATGGGTTCTGACTTCATCGGCAACCCGTCGCCGGTGCTGCACGAGGAATCCGGGCGGCTGGTCCTGCTCGCCACCTTCAAGAACGCGGCCGACCAAGAGATGCAGATCCTCAGCGGAACCGGCATCGATACCAGCCGTCAGTACCTACTGACGAGCGACGATGCCGGTGAGACCTGGTCTGAACCCACCGAGATCACCGAGGCGGTGAAGCGACCGGAGTGGCGCTGGTACAGCGTCGGACCCGGACATGCGTTTCAGCTCCACACAGGCCCCAACGCTGGGCGGCTCGTGGCCGCGGCCAACCACTCCGATGAAGCCATGAACTACGGGGCCCACCTGCTGTTCAGCGACGACGGTGGCAAGACCTGGAGCATCGGGGCGTCAGACACCCCCCAGGGTGGGCCGATGCACCCCAATGAAGCCACCGCCGCGCAGGTCGCAGACGGCACCATCGTGGTCTCGGCCCGCGATCAGGGAGGGCTCGACGAATGGCACCGCCTCCAGACCACGTCCACCGACGGAGGCGAGTCATTCACCGGCCCCTTCGAGAACCAGCAGGGTCTGGTCACCCCGGTCGTACAAGGGTCGATGCTGTGGCTCGATCTGGGCACCGGCGCCGGGAGCCGATCTGAACCTGACCAACGCGGCGATGGGATCCTCCTGTTCTCGGCACCGTCTCATGGCACCGACCGTGTGAACCTGATGGTGCGCACGTCCTCAGATGGCGGGGCAACCTGGAAGGACGGTCTGCTGCTACGCGAGGGTCCGTCGGGCTACTCGGACCTGTTGGCCTTGCCGGGCCACGCCGTTGGAGTGCTCTATGAGACCGGAGATGCCACCGCGGTGGAGCGGATCGACTTCGTCACCTTCGGGGCGGACAAGCTCAGCGGCTGATCGGGAACAGGTTCGGGCGGATCCCTCAAGATCCATGGGGGGCCGTTCGATGTACACGACGTGACCAACACGCGTGTTCGAGCCGTCATCGTCGGGCTGGTCGCCATCGTCGTGCTGGCAGGCTGCTACCCCGCCACGCCGGCACCGCCCGGCACCGGGGCCCGAGCCTGGGACACACCCGGATGTGGCGGCCTACCGGCACCGACGGGCTCTGTCATCGACGTGGTTCCTTCGCAGGCCTCCCAGCTCGGCACGATCGTGCGCAACGCCGCCGCCGGAACAACGATCCGTCTCGCCGACGGCACTTACACCGTCACGGGCGACTTCACTCGCAGCCTTCTGATCGACAGCGCGGGCATAACTCTTCGAGGAGCATCGGGTGACCCGACCAAGGTTGTGATCGATGGCGCCTACGGGATCGGTGCGCTGGTGTACGTCCAGGCGAACGACGCAACGCTCACCGACCTGACGCTCAGACGAGCGAGCGACCACCTCGTTCACAGCTATCCGGCCACCGGCTCAACCAACGTAGAACGACCCCGGCTACATCGCCTTCACCTCGTCGACGCTGGCGAGCAGTTCGTGAAGGTGAACCCGAACTCGGCTCGTACAGCATTCGTCGACGACGGTGCCGTGACGTGTTCTGAGCTGACCATGACAGCGACGGGCCGCCAGAACATCGAACGCGCCTTCGGGTGCTACACGGGTGGCCTGGATGTCCATTCGGCGCAGAACTGGGTGGTGCGCTCCAACACCTTTGATGGCATCTACTGCGAGGACGGAGAGATCGCCGAGCATGCCATTCACTTCTGGAATGGGGCTCGCGGGACCTTGGTCGAGAACAACCTGATCCTCAACTCCTCCCGAGGAATCGGATTCGGACTTCGCGAGTCCGGACCGGGCCGCGCCTACCCCGATGACCCCTATCCAGGGCTGTACGTGGGCCACTACGGAGGGATAATCCGGGGCAACGTCATCGCCATGTCGGTCGACCAGTACGACACCGGGATCGAACTGACCCAGGCTCGGGGCACGATCGTTGTGCACAACACCGTGATCGAGACCGGAGCGGGGGCCACCTCGTTCACCTCGATCGACCGGCGCTACGCCAACACGTCCGTCGAGATCCGCAACAACCTGGTTCGCCGGATCACCACCCGAGATGGCGCAGGCGGGGTGTTGTCCAACAACGTGACCAACGTGCCCTCGACCTGGTTCGTCGATGCCGCCGCCGGCGATGCGCACCTGACCGCCGCCGCTGGCAACGCCATCGATGACGGGTTCGTCCTGACTCCCGAGTTGTCCGGCACGGACCTCGACGGAGCCCGATTCGACGCCGGCCCGCCCGACATCGGAGCCGACGAATACCGCTGACCGACCAAGCGCGGCGTCGATGGTGACCCACATTCACCATCCTGAAGAGCGGCCCCAAGGGCCCCAGCGGCCCCAACGGCACGGACGCTAGCCAGCAGCGTGGAACCGAACTCCTGGCTCGTTCCGCGTCGATAGCCTCGACGTCCGATGTTGGTCACCTTCCGCCGCCTCACCGACGACGACCTGCCGCTGCTGCATCGCTGGCTGAACGACCCGGGCGTAGTCCGGTGGTGGGAAGGTGAAGACGTCTCGTGGGACGCGGTGGTGCGCGATTACGGATCGACCAACGAGGACCAGGTCGAACACTGGATCGCGCTCTTGGACGGAGACCCGCTCGGATGGATCCAGTGCTACGCCTGGGCCGACTACGACGACGAAGAGGAGGCTCGAGCTCACTTCGCCGCCGGAGTCGACCGCCTTGGAGCGGGCATCGACTACCTACTCGGCGATCCCAGCACGCGAGGCCAGGGCAAGGGTTCAACGATGATCGCTTCCTTCGTGCGGGAGGTCGTGTTCGCCAACCACCCTTCTTGGCCACAGGTTTCGGCCGGTCCTTTCCTCGCCAACGAAGCGTCGTGGCGGGCGCTGGCCAGAGCGGGATTTCGCCATCTGGCCGACTACCCCACCGAGGACGGGCCTTGTCGGGTCATGGTCAGAGATCGAATCCCCCAGGACCGTTGATCGCCCCCGACGGGTAATCGAACTGGCCCGGTCACTGCCGGCCAACGGGTGGGGCCAGCCAGGTCGGCTCCAGCACCTCGACGAGAGTGCCGGTATGGTCCGCAACCATGATCCTCGTATCCGGCTATATCACCATCGACCCGGCGAACCTCGACCGGGCCACCGAACTGGTCACGGCACTCACCACCGCAACCCGAGCCGAACCCGGCAACATCGACTACTCGTTCGCTTCCACCCTCGGTGACCCTGGGCGGCTGAGGATCACCGAGAAGTGGGAGGACCAGGCCGCCATCGATGCTCACATGGTCGCCCCCCACTTCGTGGAGTTCATGGGCGCAGCCGACGAACTCGGTATCACCGGAGTGGAGATCATGAAATACGACGTGACCAACGAGTCCAAGCTCCTATAGGAGCGAAACGTGCCCGCGACGATCCACCACGGGTCGGTGCCCGATGAGCCGATTCGTGGGCGTGCTGGAATCGCCATCGCCTACCGGCTGCTCATCCACCCCGACGATCCGGTGTCCACCACTCGCTCCTGGTCCACAATCGACGAACTAGTGCCGTGCGCGGCCCCACTGGCGGTGACTACATCGGAGGTACGATCGCGATCGGAGTTGACCCCCACGGCCACTCCCACGACCACGAGCAGACATGCAGCGACCAAGAATGCACGGTGCCGTCGGCTCGGTGGCGGGTTCGAGCATTGGATCTCGAACCCATCGGTCGCCGCTGTGGCCCCGTTCGTCGAGACGTGGTCGATGTAGCCGGCGAACTCGTCGAGGTTCATTTGGTCACTCCCAGATTCTTCCTGAGGCGGGTGAGCGCTCTCCGACCGTGCGTCTGGACGCTGTCAACAGAGATCCCTATGAGATCGGCGACCTCCTGGTTCCGGTAGCCGAATGCGTGCACGATCACGACACACAACCGTTGTCGCTCGCTCAGTCCTTCGAGCGCAACTATGAGGCCAGGCTCGATGTCTGGAATGCCGGCTACCGCTGGCGACGGGCACAGCGGCGCAGGCGGACGACGGTGCGCCGCGAGTGCTCGCTGCCGGCCGACGGCGAACAGGTACCCGCCAGGGTTGTCCATCGCCAAGACCCGGTCCCGATGCTCCACGAGATGGAAGAGTGCATCTGACAGCGCCTCCGCACCGAGCCGAAGACCGAGCGCAATCGTGAACGAGCGACGAAACAGATCAGGCGCACGGGACCGCAGTGAGTCAATGAACACGAGCGCGCTACGAGCCGTCGATGAGTGATGCCAGAATGAGCCGATGGAGACCGAGGCAGGCGATCACAGCCTGTGGCGACGAATGATCGTCGCCACAGGCCGTCCCTGGGTCTTCTGGCCGGCGTTTCTCTTCGCCGGGGTCCTGAACCACGGACCCGATGGCCGATCCACATCGACCTGGCTGGTGATCTTGGTGGCTGTCGGTCCCCTACTCGCTTCAGTGATTTACGCGTTGTGCCACCGACAGCCCGCCGTCACCTTGGGCGGCTCGGGCCGCAGCCGGATGCGTGAACACTTCCGAGGTCGGTACCAGCCGCACGACCCATAGTCCGTCCACCGCGTGTCCGAACGCCGGCGTGCCCACTCAAAGCCGTCGGGGTCTCTCGGGCGGGCCAACGTCTACCCCGGTGATGAGCGAGTGGCCGCGACCGTCGCGCGCGCATATGCCGACGTGATGGCGGGGGTCGAAGCCCAGCGTCGCACTCAACCAGGTGGGTGCCGACGCGCTCTGCTCGCCGGAGAATCGGAGATTGCCGTCCTCCGACTCGGCCCGGTCAAAGGTACTCGTGTGCCATATGACGGAAGAATGCCGTCCCCCACGCCGCTACGCAGTGCAAAGCAACATCGCCGTCCGGCCACCCGGCGACTCCCGTGGTGACTCGAGGGCGTAGGCCCCGACGCCCGCGTTTCAAGCCAGGTACCGTCGTCGAATGGCTGATGAGCACCTGGTGCACAGATGGTCCGCAGCGATCCGTCAGATCGAGGTGCTCGAGCCCTGGCTCACCGAATCACACTGGGACGAGAACTACTGGGACGACGTAGCCAAAATCGTCGTGCAGCAGGCCGCAGAACATCCAACGCACGCTGCCGCCCGCAACGCACTGTCCGGCGCCTTGCGAACGATCTTTCCCGACGTTTCGCTTGAGGCCGATAACGGACTGTACAGAGATGAGCTGGACCGCCGCTTGGACCTCATCGTCGGCTTGGCCCTCGACGCTCCCATGCCATGAACACCCCGGCGCGTCACCAGCGGTGCATGATCTCGCAGAACCTATTCGTCGGTTCGAGCAACCCAGTACAACGGGCGACGACGCTCGTGGTGCACGGCGAGCACCTCGATGTCGAGATCCGTAACCCGATAGACGACGACGTAAGGAAACCCCGGCGTCGCAACCTTGCGCTCAAGCACCTTGCCCATCGCGTCATTACGGGTCGGGGTACCGGCATTCGGCCAACGCACCGCGCCCTCGGTCGTACCCTGAACTGCTCCCAGCAGGCGGTCACCAAGACCGGCCACACGAGTCTCATACCAGAGTTGGGCCTCCACCACCTCGGCGGCCGCCAGCGGATGGAATCGAATCTTGCGAATCAACGCCCGCGACGGGATTCCGCAACCTGCGCCAACACGTCATCCCAGGACTGCGTCACCACATCGCCCGAGTCGACCTGAGCGGCCCGACGAGCCGTCTCGGCCGCCCACACGCGCGCAAGCTCGTCCTGGTCCCCCTCCACCGGGCGGTCATCGAGACTGTCGAGCAGGTCAATCACCAACCCGGCACGCTCAGACTCGGAGAGAGCAAGCGCCGCATCCCGCAACGCTTCGGCCCTAGCGTCAATAACCCCACGCTACAACCCGGGAGCACCATCCCGAGATGAGTCCTTGTCGGATAATGGGGCTCTAACCCGGGACCGCAACGCCATCCGACCCGGACAACTTCAACGCCGCATCGACCAACTCGCAGCCCAACTCGAACGCCTCGCCCTGTCCAAAACCGCTGCCCCACCCAGACCCATCAACCGGGCCTTCAACAAGCGCGACCGTCCGGAGGTCTTAGGTGAGGCAACGAACTAGCCCTCCCGGAGGTTTTGACATGAGGCACCAGGACTGTCGAAGGTGACGGTCGAGATGTGCTCTCCATCGCCGAGCCTTGGACTGAGGCCCAAGTCACCTCGGTCACGATCAGGCTGCTATCAGCCGTGGGCAGCCAGCGACGCTTACGGAAGGCGTTGAAGGCCTGGTACGTCAATGAAAAATGCCATCGGCGCTGACTAGGGGAACCTCGAGATGGATGGCGGTGGCAGCGATCCAGAGATCATTGGCGTGGGTTCGGTCAGCCAGCGGGTGCGCCACAGTCCGACAGGCCATGCGCAATCTCGCAACGCCTGAGACAAGCTCGTCATCAACGGGCACCACCGAGGCCGCTGAGATCGCGTCCTCAAGTCGCTCGCGCCGTGCAGGACCCCACTGTGCGACAAGCGCGCCGTAACGAAGCTCGGCAACGGTCTGAACCGTCAACAAGATCCGGTGACCCTTGATCCGAGCGACGAACGGCTCGAGATCAGCGCGCCGTGTTCGGTTGAGCGTGGCGCTGAATACGCCAGTGTCGACGACGACGATCACGCGTTGATGGCGTCGAGGAAAGCGTTGAACTCGTCGGTGGTGAGGTCATCGATGAGCAGCGCATCAAGGTCATCGACGGGCGGAGACGTGGCGATCTGTTCCGCTGACATGCGAGGTGGGAGCAGACTCGTTCCCGTGGGCCCGTCATCGTGGGGGTGCGCCGCATCACTCACGACGGCAACGCTACCGGTTCTCAGCGCACGTGGGAATGGACTTCGCCCAGAAAGCCGCAGGCACGTCATCAACTCGCACGCAGCCAGGTAAAAGCCCTGGTCAGAGCACTCAGAGACATCGTCGACGTCCTCGCCGACGCCGACCCAACAGCAAAGGCCGAGGTCTACAACGACCTCGGCCTCAAACTCGACTACTCACCCGATGGAACAGTCTCCGTGGAGGCCCGTCCCCGTGGGGTAATCGTCCGTGTCGGAGGGGGGACTCGTACCATTACCCCACGCGCCCCCGCCGCCGGGACCTTCGCGGTCGCTGCATAGCAACCGGGCAAGGTCTCTGGGCTGCTCCCAGGAGCGCACCTCCCAACAGCACATGGATGCTCTTAGGAGCGCACCTCCTAACGGCACATGGATGGCAGTCTCCCGCACTTCGTATCCAAGGCTTCGACACGGTTGGCGGCGAGGAGGAACGCAGGGAGTGACGGCCGTGTCGGTCTGGGTGATCGAGCAGTGGACCCGTTCGCCGTGCTGTTCGATCGAACGGTGCGGAGCGGCACCGCCAACCTTCCCGGTGAGGATGCTGTGACACCGAAGAGACCATCGAGCGATGTGGGTCGGACTTCGAGTCGCCGCGGACCCGTGGCGGTGGCGCCAAGCTTTGATCGCCGGCGACCTGGCCATCGTGAACACGACAGCGGGCGCCGCCCTGATCGCCCCATGCCCCTGTCCAATCGGATGCGGACGCGGTCGGCCGGATGGCCCCACCTGCAAATGTCGTCGCCGACGACGAACAGTCAGGACGTGACGAACTGCGGATTAGGCCCCGTCGAGGCCGTGGCCTGCTTGCGCGCACGCGGCACTGGTAGGAGGGTCTCGACCAGGTCTGCCAGCGCCACAGCGTCGGGAGCCCAGTCGGCTCCGCCGCTGAGCGCTGCGACCTCGGGGTTGGCCACCGCTCGTCCGCCGACGAGCACTGGCACGTTGGGGCGGACTTCGTGGACGGCGTGCACCACGGCTTCCACGTCCTCGAGGCGCTCGACGGTGCTGATGCCCAGGCCCACGGCCACGAGGCGGTCTGCCATGTCGGCGGCGGCGGCGAAGGCATCTGGCGGCACGTTGGTGCCGAGGTCGAGGACGTTGAGGTTCCGCAGCCGCAGGACGTCGGCCACGACGGCCAGACCGAGCGTGTGGCCCTCGCCGAGCGGGGCGCCCAGCACCACGGTGCCGCGGCTTCGCCCGCTCCGGCGGAACCGTGCCGCTACGAGCGCCACCATGCGGGTCGCCGTGGTCACCGCCAGGTGCGCCGCGGCCGGTCCGTCGTCGTGGCTGGTCGTGCGCACCGCTCCGCTGACCAGGTCGACCAGCACCTGTTCCGGCTCCCAACCAGCGACCATCGCCGCTTCGATCACCCTCCAGGCACCGGCCTCGTCACCTACCACGAGCCGACCGCGGAGCCGGTCGATCCAATCGACCGGAGCACCGTGCGGCTGCTCGCTCCGGTCGAGATCGTTCGCTCCGGCGGACCCACCTGTGCGGAAGCGCTCCAGCGCGTCGGGGTCCACCAACCAGCCAGTGCCGACCTTGCGGGCTACCAGACGGCCTGATCGGACGTAGCGGTAGACGGTCATGTAGTGGACATCGAGCAGTCGCGCGACCTGCTTGAGGTTCAGTTCTTCAGCCAAGACGACTCCATCCTCGTGGAAGCGGAGCCCATCGCTCCGCTCGCCTCGGGCGGTGTCTGGCTGGCGAGGGTCGAGGTGGACGACCACCGGTCACAGTGGCGGGACCGCTCCGGGTTCTCACCGGATTCCCGTTCCGAGGTGGCGTTGAACCTAGTCACCCTCGCCTCGGGGGAGCCATCTGGCGCGCACTGACGGTGCGGAACCGGCCGAAGGGCCGGCGCCGCACCGTCGCGACTGCGTGGAGGTCGTCAGCAGCCGCGGCGCGGGATCAAGGAGTTCACCGGCATCCAGGCTCGGCGCATCGCCTGGATCGACTGGCTGGTGGCAAAGGTGTTGACCCCCCATGCGTCGGCCGGACTGGCGATGTGGCCATCGCCGGCAGCCTGCGCGTTCAGCCAGGGCAGGGGCGACACGTAGGGCTGGGAAGCCAGGGCCGGAGCCACCCGGTCCCGCCAGCACGCCTTGGCCGGATCGAACCCAGCTCCGCTGATCGCCATGATCGCCATCGCGGTCGAGTTGGGGTCGTCCGAGCCGAAGGACTGCCACGCTCCGCTGGCTTGCTGGTTGGCTGCCAGGTAGGCGAGGCCCGCCGACACGTCGGCGTCGGTTTCGTCGAGACCAGCCGAGGACAGGGCTTGGATCGCCAGTGCCGTGGTATCGATGTCGTAGCCGACCCCGGACGGGTCACCGAGGTAGTCCCACGAGCCGTCCGCCTTCTGGGCGGCGCGGATGTGGGACAGCGTCGACGCCGGCACCGACCCACCGTTGGCCCTGCTGGCGATGGCGGCGAAGAGGGTGTCGCTGAAGGTGCCGTACGAGCCGTTCGGCTGCTGGGCGCCGTTCATGATCGCGATCAGGTTCACGGCGCCGTCGCCCTGGGGGTCGAAGGACGTGGGCGACAGGCCGAGCGGGAGGGCGACCAAGACCGTGAGCTTCGCTGCGGTGCCACCGCCGATGGGTCCCTCAGCCAGATCGTCCACGTAGTCGAGCGGCGACTTGCCGTTCGTGGTGGTCGCCTGCACCGCTGCCAGCGCGAGGCTCTTGTCCCACGCGGAGGAGGTCTGGGCGTTCTCTGCGATGGCGATGAGCGCGTCGGGGGTCTCGAACCCGGCCATCCCCGCCACCTCGAACCCACCGTCGGGCTGCTGCTGGTCGACCAGCCAAGCAGTGGCGTCGGCTGCGGTGGCCCGCGACGCGGTGTCGTTCCATCCGGTCCACCGGCAGCCGGCGAGGCCCGATGCCAGGACCGTTGCTGCTCCGACCGCTGCCAGCCGCGTGATCTTCTTCGATCTCATCTGTTGTCTCCTCATTCCCTCACGGGGTGTTGTTCGGCGCCGACGCGGCGCCCTGCTGCGCCGGACGTGATGTCCGGCCGGTCTTCGAGCGCGATCGCGGCGCCGAAGGCCGCTCGCCGCGCGGTACGACGGAGGACCACCAGCACCGATGGCCCCACGGCGACGATCGCCATCGCGCTTGGTGATGGCGGTCCGGTGTCCCACCCCCAGGTCGAGGTGAGCAGGGTGAACACCACGAAGCGGTGGAGGTTCTCGAGAACCGGGTCGCCCGCCACGAACGAGACCGACGTCTCGTTGCCGATGGCGAAGGGCCAGAACCACATGTTCATCAAGAAGCCGTAGAGGTAGGCCGCCACGACGCCGTAGGCGACCAGCAACGCGATCTCCCGCCCACCTCGTGCCCGGCGGGGCAGCAAGCCGGCTCCGGCCCCGACCCACGACGACGCGAGCATCTGGAAGGGCAGCCACGGCCCGACCCCGCCGGTGAGGAGTGCCGAGGCGAACAGCGTCGTCGATCCGAGGAGGAACCCGAACCCGGCGCCGAAGACCCGCCCGGCCAGGATCAGCAGGAAGAACACCACCTCGATCCCCGCCACGCCCGCCCCGAGCGGTCGCAGCGCCGCCCCCACCGCCGACAGCACCCCGAGCATCGCCACCGCCTTGGCATCCAACCCACCGGCGGCGGCCTGAGACAGACCGACGGCGAGGAGGCCCGGAAGGAGGGCGAAGAGCAGGAAAGGGGCGTTCGCGGAGTGGTCCTGGCCCTCGGAGGGCGAGAGGATCAGGGGCCACAGGAACATGGCGAGGCCCGCCACGGAGACGAGCACGAGAGCCGCCACCGCCGTGCCCGACAACTTCAACGCCCGGGCGTCATGGGTGTCGGAACGGTTCACGACCGCGTCCGCAGTTCCGCCACGACTTCTTCGACGGTCAGCCACGGCTGGGGCGACAGCACCCTGGCCACCTGGGGAGCGAAGACCGCTGAGGATCCGATGACGGTCCTCGTCGGACCCGAAGCCACCAACTCCCCCTCCGCCATGACCATCACGCGGTCGGCGACGGCAGCGACGAACTCGACGTCGTGCGTCGCCACCAGCACGGCGCGACCCTCCGCGGCGACCTCGTGCAGGATCTCCACCAGTCGGCCCTTCGCCTGGTAGTCGAGACCCCGGGTCGGCTCGTCGAGGAGCATCACCGCAGGCCTCGGTGTCAGCTGGATCGCAAGGACCAACGACAGGCGCTGGCCCTCCGACAGGTCGCGCGGGTGGGAGGAACCGTCGATCCCGGGTGCGATCCGATCGAGGATGTCCCGGCACGAACCCGGGTCCCGGCCCGCGTCGGCGTCAGCTCGTGCGCATTCCGCGTCGACGGTGTCGAGGTACAGGAGGTCGGACGGGGTCTGGGGAACGAGTCCGATCCCCGCCTTCGTCGAGGCCCCGCGACCGCTGGAGGCTCCGAGGCTCTGGTCGACCTCACAACCTTCAGGTCCACCGATCAACTCCACAGATCCGCCTGACGGGGCCCAGTGCCCTGAACCGCCCAGATGAGCGACGACTTGCCGGACCCGTTGCGACCCATGAGCGCGGCGACCTGCCCGCCGTACAGATCGAGGTCGACTCCCCGGTTCGCCACCACCTGGCCGTAGCGGACCACGATGGCGCGGGCCTCGAGCATCGGGGGGCGGGGGGACGCCGCTGATGCTCCGACGCCGGTTGCGTCACGGTCCGGCGGTGGAGTGCCGAGCGTCTCGCGCAGGGAGGATGCGTGGCGTCGAGCGTCGCGGACGGACAACGGGAGCGGTTTCCAGCCGAGGTGGCGGCCGAGTCGGATCACCGGCGGCGCCACGTCTACGTCGGCCCACAGGGTTCTGGGGTCGCCTGAGCAGACACGCCCGTCGGCCACGTGGACCAATCGATCCGCGAACTGAGCCACCCGTTCGAGGCGGTGCTCGGCGATCAGGATCGTCATGCCGAGGTCGTGGACGAGTCGGGTGAGCGCCGCCATGACCTCCTCGGCAGCACCAGGGTCCAGCGACGACGTCGGCTCGTCGAGCACGAGCGCTCGGGGCTGTGTGGTGAGCACCGATCCGATGGCGACCCGTTGCTGCTGGCCACCCGAGAGGTTCCGCAACCGGCGATCCCTGAGGTCCGCGATCCCCAACAGGTCGAGGACCTCCTCCACCCGGGTTCGCATCACTTCGGGCGCCACCGCCAACTGCTCGAGCCCGTAGGCCAGCTCCTCCTCGACCGTGTCGGTCACGAAGCCGGCCAACGGGTCCTGCCCCACCACCCCGACCACGTCGGCGAGGTCTCGGGCCTTGTGGGTGGCGGTGTCGCGACCGTCGACCGTCACCCGGCCGAGCAGCGTCCCGCCGGTGAAGCGGGGAACGTGGCCGTTCACCGCTCCTAGGAGGGTCGACTTGCCCGAACCGGTGTGACCGGTGACGACGCAGAGCTCGCCCTCCTCGACGGTGAACGTCACATCTCTCAGTGCCGGCTCTGCGGCTCCGTCGTAGGTGATCGTGACCTGTTCGAAGCTGATCATCGAACCGTCCCGGCCGGCGACGACGGTGGCGGTGCCGCGAACGAGGGAACGACGCCGAGGAGCATCCCCACCAGAGGGAACAGGGGCAGCTGCGGCCATCGCAGCGGCTGCACCGATGGATGGAGCGCTTGTGGATCGGTCGACGACGCCACCACGAGCGCGGCAGCCACCGCGACCCCCACTGCGGCGACCAGCCACTCCGGTCGGGCCCACGGATCGGGTCGGTAGCGGGTCCGCCGGACCCGGCGGTTGCCGAGCACGAACCCACCCGTGGAGAAGACCAACCCGAACCCCAGCATCGACGGACCCATCGCGGTTGGAGCGGTGCCGTCCAACAGCCCGTAGGTGCCGACCGCCGCACCCAGCAGCCCGGCGAGCACCAATCCCGTGGTCGTCCGGCGGAGCGCCGGCGCGACCGCTGCCGTACGGCCGTAGCCACGAGCGTCCATCGACGCCGCGAGGAACAGCGAACGGTCGAGGGCGTCGGCCAGCACCGGTACGGCCCGCGACGGAGCGAACCGAACCGACCGTTGCTGGCCCCCTCAGCGCGGTGGCCCGGCGTACCCTCGCCACGCTCTCCACCAGCTGGGGTGCCACCGAGAGCGTCACCGTGAGAGCGACCCCGAGCTCGTGCAGCGCGCCCGGCACCGCCTTGAGGAGCCTCCTGGGATCCGCGAGCAGGTTCGCCGCCCCGAGGCATATGAGGAGCGTCGCCAGCCGTAGTCCGTCGTAGAAGGCCGCGAGCAGGCCTTCGGCCGACACCGGACCACCGATGCGTATGCCACGCGCTGCCTCCGGCAGCGGAAGCTCGGGCAACGTGACGAGCACGTGCTCTCCGTGCTGGCCGTCGAGCAGGGACCGGAACACCACCCGCACGCCGATGATCACCAGCCCGAGGATCAGGTAGCCACGAAAGCCGCGTGCCCACGTGTCCTCGCTCCGACGCGCCGCCACGACCAGCACGACCACAGCCAGGACGACCAGCAACAGCAGCGGGTTGGTGGTGCGGCTCGCCGCCACCGCCATCCCGACCGCCCAACACCACCACGCCACCGGGTGCAGTGGCCGGGGAAGCATCCGTCGGCGACTCGCTGCGCTCCGGCCGTCAGGTGGACGCACGACGCTCGACCCCCGGTGCGTCGGTTCTGTGCCCCAACCGGCGGCGAGAGACGGTGAAGCCGACCAAGCCGAGTGCGGCGAGGATCACCACGGCAGCGATCAGCGGTACCGGTGACCCCGAGGAACTGCCGTCGCTGCTCAGGTCGACCGTTCCCGCCACGTCCGAACCGGGTGATTCCTGCCCGGCAGCGTCGGCCGGTCCAGCTCCGGTGTCGGCGCCCGACGCGGCCGGAACGGTCGAGCTCGGCTGCGCCTCGGAATCCTCGCCGGTGTCCGGGGCGGTGTCCCCTTCGGCCTGTGGCGCCGACCCCGAGCCTCCTCCATGTGGCGGGAGCGATGTTCCGCTGACGCCGCCGTCGGGGCCGAGGGATCCGTCAGGGTCTGGCGCGGGCGCGGGCTCTGTCGATCCGACGGTCGGGGCCGGGGCGGGAGCCGGTTGCGGGACGGTGGCGACGGGCCCTTCGGACGGGGTGGTGCACTGGTTGGCGGGGATCGGGTTCGCCTGGCCACCAGGGAACGGTGCCGGCACTGCGAATCGTGGTGGTGGAGTGGACCGGCCCGATCGGTGCAGCGAGAACGACCAGCCCTCGATCGATCCCGGCGGCGGAGTGCGTGAGCCTGCTCCGAGGTTGCTGTAGCACCATGTGCCTCCACGGCCTGCGATCCAATAGGACCAGTAGGCCGAGGCCGGCGAGGCCACGTGGCACGGGTCGTCGGCTGGGAGCCCGGCGATCCGGCACACGAACCCCGGCGATCGAAGGGCTGTCTGGTAGCTGATGCCGGCACGGTCGAGGGCGTCCAGCCCGGAACCGACCGCTCCCGGGGCGCACCGCACGTTCACACCACCGCCCAGGTCCTGGAAGTCGATCACCACGGTCACGCCGTCGGGCGTCGAGCACGCCTCGTTCGCTGCTGCCCGCCCGGCGCCCTCCGCAGCTCCGGATGTCGCCGGTGCGCTCCGGCGCACCGGCGACGCACCCAACGGTGACGCCACAACTGCGACCAGCAAGGCAAGGGTCATCAGACATGACGCCGCGAAGTTCGGACGCGGTGCGCGCAGCGCCATCGACGGGATCCCGAGCGCGATGTCGGAGGTCCTGGAGGGAGCGTTCCTCATCGGCCAGTTCTGATGCGGTACCGCTTCGTCGAGATCACCGCGAACCCTGTGGCCAGCACGATGACACCGAAGGCGGCCGTGGTGGTCGTCGTCGCGCCGGTCCTGGCGAGGGAGCGACCGCCCGTGCGGTTGCCGCTCGCTGCGCCCGACCCGGGGCGGCCGGAACCATCCGGTCCTCCCCCGGTCGATCCGTCGGCGGGGACGTCGACCTTGCCCACGACAGCACCCATCGACGGCAGACCGAGTCCGAGCACGGCCTGTGTAGTGGAACGGGTCCACTGGTCTCGTTCCATCGGAGCGATGCCCTCGGCCTGCGCGGCCGCGAAGCTCGCAGGGTTGTACGCGATGGCGCCGGCATCGGCTCCCTGCGCACGTGCGACGAACGGGTCGGCGAGTTGCATCGTCACCAGCCAGGCTGCCGCAGCGTCGGCCTCGGCGGTGCGCCCGGCACCGCGTAGCGCCTGCGCCCCGAGGCCGGTGCTGTTCGCGTTGAGTGCGGCGGTCACCCCGGTGCCACCAAAGCCGCCGGAGGGATCCTGACGGCCCACCAGCCAGGCGATCGCTCGGGCCCGGGCCTGGACCACATCGGCGGTCAGATCAGGACCGGCTGCGCCCCCCGACACCGCCTCCAACGCCTGGATCGTCACCGCAGTCGCGTCGAAGTCGGCAGCCGCGTCATCTGTGCATCCGCCCGAAGCGCTGTAGTCGATCCTGAAACCGCCTGCCGGGCACTGCTGTTCGAGCACGAAGGAGATGGCCGGGAGGGGGACGCCCCTCGTGCGAGCGAGAGCGACGACCGACAGCGCCTGCGTTTAGCCGTTCGACGTGTCGCCGATCTGTCCCGAGTCGCTGAACCGGCCGGTGTCGACACCGCTGCTCTGCATCGAACCCTCGAGCCGGGCTGCGTACACGTCGACGTCCAGGGACGGCTGCGCTCCAGCCGAGGTGGACAGGGCCAGGACCGTCTTGGCGAGCGGGCCGGCGAAGTACGAGTCGGGCTCACCCCAGTCGACGCCCGACGTGTAGCGCTGCACCTGGGAGCTGAACCGGCGCCAGGCCTCGTCGACCTCCGGCACGTCACTTCGGCCCCCGAGTCCCAGAGCCACCAACGCGTCGAGCGTGAGACCCCAGTCCGGCTCCGAGCCCACAGGAGCCGGCAGGGCTCCACCCTCGCGGCCGAGCTCGGCCTGCAGCCAGTCGAGTGCCGCGTCTGCCGATCGGGAGACGGGGTTAGCAGGGTCGATCGGGGTCGGGCCACCCTGGGAAGGAACGGTCGAGGTCGTCGAGGAGCTCGGCGTGGTGGACGTCGAGGTGGTCGCCTGCGGAGCCTCGGTCGTCGTCGTCGTCGACGGGGCGGTGGTGGGTGGCGGCGCCGTCGTCTCGTCGCCCGCCGGCGCCTGGGACCGGAAGTCCTGGGCCCAGTACCAGCCCTCGACGCTGTCGACCGGAATCGGGCCAGCAGTGGCACCTGCGCGACTGAACGCCCACGCCTCGCCCCAGCTCCCCTTCTTCCAGTACGACCAGAAACCCCCTGTGGTCCAGCAGTACGGGTAACCCTCGGCAGGCACTCCGTCGAGGGTGCACACGGTTCCGGCACCCGCACCGGCACCGACCGAGAACCCGGCGGCTGCCAGCACATCGAGGCCGCTCGCCTGCTGGCCGGGGGCACAGCCGACCTGCACGCCGCCTCGCGAACCGAAGTCGACCACCACGGTCACGCCTTCGCCTGGAGCGCACCCGTAGCCGGCGCCCGCAGCCGACGCCGATCCCACGTAGACGGGACCGACGACGATGATCATGCCGAGTGCGACCACCGCCATGGCAGCGATCACCGCAACGACGCGGTGCAGGAGATGGGCAGGGAGCGGCGGGCGACCGCCAGCGGCTCCAGGCGATCCACCCTCGACCGCCGCCCGCCCAACCACCGGTTCGAGATCGCCCTCGCCGCGTTGAGGGGCAGGCGGGACGGGGGCGGGACGCATCGACTTCTCCTGGACATCTGAGGTCGGCGGTCGACCTCCGAGGCGATGATCCACGTCTGCTTCACCCCCGCCAAGGGGCGCCTTTCGGCGCTAAAGCCGTCCTTCCAGCGGCCCGGGACTCCGTCGGACTTCGCGCCAAATGACCCTCCTTCCCGGACGGGGTTGCACACGTGTAGTTACAAGGACGACATCCGACATCTGGTGTCGGCGGATCCGCTTCATCGTCGAACAGTCGAGGCAGCGGGAGCTGGGTCCACCGGTCGGGGAACCACTGGGGCGCGCGTCCGGTCATGGCGGGGACCTCCCGAGGGTCACGCCTCCACCACCACGGCGAAGGACACCTGCAGACCACCAGCGCCCGTCATCACGGGCACCACGCCACGCCCGAATGCCGCCACCGTCGCCGTGCCAAACCCGGTCGACCCACCGCGCGCCGTCACGCGGCCGTCGTCGGGAGGGTGGGTTCTAGGTTGCGGCTCGCCGTGGGTCGATGCCCATTTTCTGGTGTCGGAGGGGGGACTTGAACGCCGCAGTTTCGGGTGACAATGCGTGCCGATGCGTCCCTATCCGTGCAGGTCAGAGCGGGTTTTCGTCTGGGTCTCGTACCAGCCCGTATCGCTGAGAACCCCCGTTTGTCATCACGTTTGGTGACAAGTCTGATGACAAGTCGGACTGCGGAGTTGCGATCCTTCGCCCGTCGCGACCAGCCGTGACGGCCCGCTCCCCCGCCCGACTCGCCCACCTTTTCATCACTTGTCATCAGCACGCCGGCGCCGAGCAGTCGGGTGTGTCGCGCAACTCCCCTGTCCGACGATGCGGCGAGCGCTCAGGGTTCGTCGCCCTCCGTCGAGGCTGCTCGCAGAGCTTCGAGCTCGGGCAGTGCGTCGTGATCTTTCTCCCGATCGGCGAATCGCTTCGAGTCGATGATGTCGCCGAGACCGGCGAGGCGGATCTCAACGTCGTTGGTGGAGATCGCGATCGAGCGCTGTTCGAGCTCCACGTACGAGCGCCGCCCTCCGTCGAGATCTCGAAGCGAGCGGAGCACATCGAGGTCGCCGGCAGTCGTCCGCCAGGTCGAGACTTCCATCCCTCGCAAGGTCGCCCCGTCGAGTTGGACTGGGAGCGCCCTGGCTTCGTCGTCGCTCAGGCCACCGACCCGAAGGAACGCGCCCAACTCGGTGAGGGCCGCTCCAAGGCGACGTAGGTTCTCGTCGTCGTCAGCAGGCAGCACGTCGACGTCCTCGGTAAGCCGCGTTGCGCCGTGGAGGCGAGCCGCTACGCCACCGACGAGCAGATACCGCACGCGGTGCCGATCCAAGATCTCCACGATCCGGTTGACGTCGAGCGGCGGATGGTCGCCCACCAGATCAGGCCGAACGCTCGGCGGCTTCCCGCTCTTGCCGAAGGTCCTCGAGGAACTCGAGAACGGCCTCGGCGCTGTCCAGCCGACGACCGTCGTTGGTGATCGAGACATCGTCGTCGGTCGCGGGACCTCCGCCAGCAACGAAGGCCGCCAGCTCACCTGGGCCATAGACACGCTTCACCGGAGCCATGGGATCAACGCTATCTGCCTGCAGTCGACGGTCGATCTCGTGGAGCCCTTCGCAGGAGGATCTCTTCCTGATCAGCGAACGACCTGGAGGTGGGCGTTCACGAGCGCGAGGTCGAACGCTGCGGGATCGACCGGGCCGCCGACCCACTGGCTCAGGTGCTCGTGCTCCTCGTGGGTGGGGTCCGCAAGCACGGTGAGGAGGTGCTCGTAACCCCACGAGCCGCCGACATCCTCGGGCGGGCATGCGTTCGCGCCGTCGAGGCAGACGGCGAACTTCAGGCCCTTCGGCATCCGCCACACGCGGTGGACGGTGATCTCGTGCTCCCACGAGTCGCCGAAGTCGTACTCGTAGGTGAAGCGCTCGTTCGCGCCGACCGCGGTGACGACGGTGAAGCCCTTCTCCAGCAGCTCACCGTCGGGGTACTCGTCGAACTGCATCCCGTAGCGCTCGCCGCCGATCTCGAACGCGTGGAGGTGGCAGTCCTCCCACCCCATCGCCGCTTGGAACATCCGGTGCAGCTTGTCGAGCGAACGCTCCCCGGGACGAGCAGCCGGCGCCAGACGCGCGGCTCGACCTCACGCAGCTCGATGGTGCAGTCGACGACGGGTTGACCGGGCGGCGTCGGCATGGCTCCGACGCTAGACGGCCCCAAGGATCGGACGACGGGGCCAACGACACCTGTGGCTGCGGTGACTCAGCTGCGAAGTGGAGTCGTGACCGGGCTCGGCCTGTAGTCCCAAGAAGGCCATTCTTGGGACTGGGCAGCCTCGATTGCAGCAGCACTCGCTTGGCCACCGATCGGCTCGCCATCCGCCCCGAGGACGGCGAGTGGGTACGCCATGGAGTCCGCGTCCACCACGACCGTCACGACCTCGCCGTCATCCGAGACCTCGGCCCAGATGTCGGCTCGGTAGTGGACGAACACCGGCGCGGTCACCAGCCCGGCACCCATCCGGGCCACATCTCGGACTCGGCGATTCGAATCGCCTCCTGGCGCACCTCGGATGGCGGGTTACCGCCATCGGCAGTGACCGCCAGTGGACCCTCGATGGCTTCGTCGTCGAGGTGGACCGCGACCACCTCGCCGGCCGCCACCTCGATCTCGGCGACCAGCGGCACGTTGTAGTGGACGTAGATCGACATCGCTACCTCCAGGATCGATCGGTTCACCGATCATCGCTCGAGACGACCAGCTCCTCGAGCGACCATCGAGACATGGATCCTTCGCTTCGCCGATACCGGTTCACCATCACGGTCGACGTGGAACCCGACCACCCTGCGTACGACGACCCCGAGTGGGTCGCCGACGCCGCCTGGGGTTCGCTCACCAACGAGTACAGCCTTCGAGCCACGTACGAATCGATCGAGGAGCTCGCCGTCGACGATCGGATCTGATCCATCACAGGCCGAACTCCCACACTGGCCACGAAGCCTCATCGGCGACCGCGGCGCCTCGGGCGAGCAGCTCGGCCAGATCCTCGCCCTCAGCTCCGGCGACGACCTCGACGGGTCCCTCCGCGCGCTCGTCGTCGACCTTGACCGAGAGCACGGCACGGGCGACCTCGTCGACCTCGACGTGGACTGGGACCTTGAACACCAGCGTCATCGCCATGCCCCCATCATGACCAACCGGTGTGACGACGAGGTCGGGACCGGCATTCAGCGCGTCGTCGCGATCAGTACCCGAACAGGCACAGCCCTCGGACGTTCGTGTAGTTGCCTTCCTCGAAGAAGGTCCGCAATCGGCGCTCGACGGTCAAGTACTCCCGCCGGGGCGACATCGTCGGGTTCTGGCGTAGCTCCTGCGGCACCATCAGGAACAGGTAGTCCGCGTGGGCGCAGATGTGACACTTCCAGAAGTCCAAGAGGTCCATGTTGTTGATCGTCGTCTTGCCGCGCTCGACCTCCAGGATGATGCCCGTCCCCGCGATCGGCATGAAGTAGTCGGGCCGAAGGGCGCTCGTGTACTCGCGGAATAGACCCTTCGACTCGTCTCTGAAACCCAACTCGCGCGCCTGAGCCAGGAAGACGTTCTGGACCTCTGCGCTCGATCGCCCGGGCTGGTTCGCCAAAAGGATGCTGGACATCACGTCCGGCTCTCGGAGGTGAGCGAGCAGCCGATCAGCGATGTCGACGACGGCGTCGTGCTCGGGCGTGCCGGCGTATCCGGCCTGAAAGAAGTCGACCCGCTCCACTCACGGGAGCTCAGCCGATCGAACATGAGCTCGCAACTCAGGCGCGGAAGTCCCTCGAGCCAATTGGCAGCTCCTGCGTACCCATGTAGGCGTCACCGGTGAGGTCGACGAGAAGGTCAAGCAGCTCAGTACCAATCTCGTGAAGGGCGTCCTCGACGGCGGGCTCGGCTCCAGTTTCGACGTCGTAGAGAACCTCGCCGGCCGCGGAACGCACCGACCGAATGCGGAGGACCTTCAACCAGTCCTCGTTCATCCAGCCGTGGACCTCGACGGCCTCAGCGCCAGGCAGCACGGCCTTCACCTCACCCAGAGCAAGTCGCTCGGTGAGCTCTGCCAGACGTTCGGCATCCTCGGCATAACGGGCCAGGGCCACGTCGAACTGTGGTCGTAGGCCTGTTTCGTCCAGTTGATCATCCATCCGGTCCTCCTCGGTCGCCGGCCCGCGTGTGTTGGGGCCGCTCGTTCGGATCATCCCCAGGACATGTGACATCGAAAGCGAACCCGGTCGGTCCGCGGCGCCAGCGCGACGGTCCGAGACGGGCCTGCCGGTGCCACGCCTGCTGGTCTCAGGAGATGCAGGCGGGGCACCGAGTTGGTTTGCGGCCCCGAACGCGCTCCCGCTGCCAGACCCGACCGCAGCTCGTGCAGGTGAGCAGTTCCTGTGGTGGAACGGCTCCACCGCCGAACTGGGCCGGGGTTGGCGGTGGAGGCGGCAGCGAGGACTGCAGCGCAGGCGGCACCTGCTCCGCCTGGTGCTGGCTCCCGGCGAGTGGCGATCCGACCTCGGTCGTCCCTGGATCTGGACGAGACCGTGAGATCGTGGCGCAGTCGGTGCAGCGCTTGGACCGTTGCTCGGACGATGTCGCGGTCACGGTCCAGGTCGTGAAGCAGTCGGGGCAGGTGATCACCTTCAATTCGGCGACGGTCTTGCCGGCGCCTTCGAGGGTGTCACCAGCTCGCATCGAGGCGAACCGCTCAGCTCCGATCACGGGGATGCCGTAGCGGCGTGCCTTGGCGGCCTTGCCGCTGTTGCTCTCCGGGTCGGCTGCGACGAGTAGATCGGTCTTCTTCGTCACTCCGCTCTGGACCTCGAGACCGAGAGATCCGGCGTGGGCGACGAGGTCCGAGCGCTCGAACCTGGGGTGGTCACCGGTGAACACGACGCGAAGTCCGGCTTCAACCGAGACAGACGAAGTGGTGGCCCGGAGGTCACGTGTGCGTTGCTCCACGACCTGTTGGTCGACCCCGAGCGCCGCCGCGGCACGGACGAGCGTCTCGTACTCATCCGACGTGATCTCGTGATCGTCCAGTGCCGCGTCGATGAGCTCGTTCACGAACCTGCGATGCGCCAACGCGATGTGACCCTCGTCGAGGCCGAGACCGCGGGCGAGCTCGCTGAGCTGCCATCGCTCCTCGGGGTCGAGGTGGAGGTCCGCGATGCAGCGGTCCACCAGTTCGAGGTAGGCGAGAACGCTGACTTCAACGCCCCGGTGCGATAGGCGCGAGGCGAGGTAGGCGATGAGCGGTGGATCCGGCACGACGACCGGAGCCGAGTCCTCCCGCCGGAACACACGGCCCTGACGGGGCAACGGCGCTGCCAAGGCAGTGGGTCCTCCTGGCTCGCAGGTGCCGCGCACCTTGAGCAGCAGGTTCGCCGCCGCTGTCGCATCGGCGAGAGCACGGTGAGCATCGCTGAGGGCGATCTGGTGCTGGGCGCAGGCGTCGATGAGTCGGGATCGGGTCGCTCGCAGGGTGTCGATGCCCTTCGGGATCGACACGTCGATGCCGACTCGGTCGAACTCACCGCAGACCATCCGCGCGTCGAAGGGAAGGTTGTGGGCGGCGACGCACGCTCCTTCCAGGCGGACTGCGATGTCGCCCGCGACATCACCAAAGGTCGGCGCGCTGGCGACCATCGACGGCGTGATGCCGTGGATGTGGGTCGCCCCTACGTCGCGCTCCGGTTGGACCAGGGTGTCCCAAACGTCCAAGACCGCACCGTCGAGCGACAGCGTGATCAGCGCTATCTCCACGATCCGATCGGTCGGATAGACGCCCGTCGTCTCGGTGTCGACGACCACGATCCGGTCGGCCCCGCCCACGATCCCGCGCAGGTCGCACCGCGGCGCCTTCAAGAGTTGATCCACGGTTCCTCCCCCGCTGCCTTCCCTCGACCGATGGTACGTCGGCGCCGCGACCGGAAAGCTAAACCCCTCCCACCAGGTCAGAGCGACAGGCCCGGGGCCTCGCGCTCGATGCCTCGACGGGGGATGCCGATGGTGTTGTCGAGGTCGTGGATGGCTTGGTTGGCGGCGTAGAAGGTGAGGCGGTAGTCCTCGTCGTTGTCGAAGTTGGGCATGTGGCCGACGAACGTCGGCCCGGCGGGCTCGCCCCAGAGGGCGTGGTGCTGGGCTACGCGACCAGCGGTCTCCACCCATCGCTCACGTGCCTCAGGGCTGCTCGGGATCGGGCCGAGGTGGTCCAGGTATCGGGGGTTGGGGTCGGCTGCGATCTGTTCGCCTCGGGTGCGGGCGTCATCGCCGAGGGTGGCTTCGGTCTTGTCGATTTCGTAGTCGTCGGGCCGGGCCTTTGCAGCGGCGATCGTTCGGCGCTGTGCCTTCTTCTCGCGGTCGTACCTCGTGTCGAGGTCGGTCAGCTCCTGGCTGAGCTCGCTGAGATTGCGGGGCAATATGGCGACGTCGTGCTTGGACTGGCGGATCTGGGCACGGTGCTGGCGCCGATGAAGCGGCCGATCGTGCTCGGCGAGGGTGCGCCTCGCGTCGGCGAGTTGCTTCTCGGCGCTGCGGTACTCACGGTCGGTCTCACGAGCCCAGCGGGCGAGGTTCGAGAGGTTCTGTTTGTGGTCGTCGAGGGCGGCCTGGTGCTTGTCGGCGGCGGACTGTTGGCGGATGGCTCGTTGGACCAGGTCCCGCAGGTCGTCGACTGGTAGCGGCACCTGACCGCTGGCTGCCGGGCCGGCCGTCACGCCGTGGCCTTCTCCCCTGCCCGTGTCCGGTGGTGCCTGCAGGCGGTCGAGGCGGAGGGCGGTCGCGGGCTGGTCGATCCAGGTCCGAGCTACGCACTCCGCAACCACCTCGGCCGCGGTGCGGTCATCGCTCAAGACCACGAATGCTTCGTTGGTGGTGCGGCCTCGGGTGAGCGGGACGTAGATGCCTCGGGTGTCGGTGGGGCTGTCGAGGTAGAGGAAGGAGCGGTCGACGGTGCGGCCCTGGGTGGCGTGGCTGGTCTCGGCGTAAGCCAGCTCGACGTCCCCTGCGACGTAGTCGGCGGGCAGGGTCACCTGCCCCGTCGTGCCGGCCACGATGAGCGCCCCATCGGGGTGGACAGCCTCGATGGTCCAGTGGTCGCGGTTCTTGACCATCCGTCCTCGGTCGGTGAGCAGCGTCCGGTCGTTGCGGCGGGTGGCGATCAGGTCACCGACGTGGGCTCGGATCGGTCCGAGCTTCACCGATGGGCTGCTGGCATCGACCTCGCCGACAGCGAAGCGAAGCTTCTGGGCGATCTCGTTCAGCACCGCGACCGCCTCTCGGGTCGGGGCCATCATGGCGGCGCTCTCGCCACCCTCGATGGCGCGTCGCCAGGCGTGGACGGTGGCGATGGCCATCTGGCGGGAGGTGCCACCGTGGAGGCGGTCGTTGTGGTCGTAGAGGGCGACGACGTCGGTGTCGCCTCGGCGGAGCCGGAGGCTGGCGTCTCGCTCCCAGGACGCGTCGAACCGGTGGACCCGGTCCAGCTCGACGGCGCCGATGGTGTCGACGAGGTGGCCGAACATGCCGGAGCGGCCAACGGCGGAGAACTGCATCGGGTCACCGACCAACGCCAGCCGCCAGTCCCGCCGCTCGGCCAGGTCGATCAGCTCGGCCAATCGTGGGGTCGCCACCATCGCTGCTTCATCGACCACGACCGTCGCGCCGGTCGGGAGGTCGTAGCGATGCTGGGGTGGTCGGTCGAGGCGGTGCTCGATGAGGAGCTTGTCGAGGGTGTCGGCGTCGATGCCGGTGTCCACAGCAAGCACTTCGGCAGCCGTGGCTGACGGGGCGACACCGAAACATGGGCGGCCCTGGGCATGGAGGCGGGCGACGGCCGGCGCCATGGCGGTGGTCTTGCCGGTGCCCGCCGGCCCCACCACGAGCACGAGGCGTCGCTCTCCTGCGACAGCCCCAGCGGCGTGCTGCTGGACTGCGGTCAGTTCGCCGTCGGGATCGATGTCTTGGACGTCACTCCCGCCTTCAACGGCCCAGCGACGGGTGAGGTCGAGGATGTGCTCCTCCTCGTCGAGGATCGCCCGCGTGGTGAGGATCCGATCGAGGGCTCCTTCGGTGACCGGTCGCCCGTCCCGGCGGATCGGGACGTGGTCGGGCACGGGTCGGGAGATGTCGACGGTCAGTGTGTCCTCGACGTGCGACGCCAGTCGTTGCGCTCGTTCGACGGTGTCGGTGGCGGTACCGCCGAGCCGGGTGGGCAGGGCGGCGGCGATCTCTCGGGTGATCTCGGCGGGTCGCCACGTCGACTGGGTGTCTCGCAGCGAGGACAAGGCGTCGATGACGGCGTCGCGGTCGGTGGTGGCGTCAGGCTCGATCGGACGGGTACGCCCGATCACCTGGTCGAGGTAGTCGCCAGGGGTGTGGCCGAGGGCGTCGAGCTGGTCGAGCCACTGCTCGTGGAGGGTCTGGGCGTCTTTGCTGGTCTTGGACGCGCGGCTGTCGATGGCGGCTTCTCGTTCGATGCGCCACCGCTCCCGGGGCGTGGGCCGTCGTCCGAGCTGGTCGACGAACCGGTCGGTCTTCTCATCCAGGCGGCGGGCCATCTGGACGGTGCGCTGGGAGAAGGCGTCGAGGACCTCGCCCGGGGCGTCGGCCATCTCGGCCTGACCGTTCACGACGTCGTTCCACCGGACGCCGAGCCGGGAAGTCAGCTCGGCCCGCAGACCAGCCGCGTAGAGGGCCGAGATGGTGCGCTGGTCGTGCTTGAGGGTCCGGGCATCGAGCGCCAGCCACCGGCCGTCGGGGGCAATGACCCGGTTCGGGATCACGAGGTGAGTGTGGAGCTGGGGGTCGTGCGCCCGGCTGGTGTGCTGGCGGAACGCGGCCGCGACGAGGCTCCGGGTGTCGACGGTCCACACCTCGCCGTCGACCCGGTGGCGACAATGGGCGTGGTCCTCGATCCACCCGAACGCGGCAGCAACTGCCGCGTCGTGGGCTTCGAGGACCTCCTGGCGGACTCGGTCGTCGCCGATGGCGAACAGGACCGATACCGACTTCGGCGCTGAGCACGTGACGTCGAAGCCCCGCACGGTGCGCTCGTGGTGGCTCGTACCCAGCTACTCACCGGTCGTCGGGTCCCGGCCGTCCATCAACGACAGGAAGTCGTCGTCGTCCACCTCCCCGGCGAGGCCGAGCGCGGCGGCGCCACGACCGAGCCACCGGCCGGGCGGCTCGTCGCCGTCGAGGTAGTACCGGCCGGGGCCGTCGACGTAGTACGCGCCGGCGTCGGGGCCCTTGAGCGTGGTCACCCGGGCGGTCACGGCCGCCTCCCGCACGTCCGCGTGCACTCGTCTGTCTGTTGTTGCGACGCTTGCGCTCCGGTCGGGGTGGTCACGGGTCGCTCCTTCAGCCGGCGGGGTGGGTGACGGTGATGCCGGTGCCGCGGAGGTGGACCACGTAGGTGGGCCGGTCCATCGGTCCGGTCCGCGGGAGGCCTTCGAGGACTCCGGCTCGGCGGAGCTGGCGCAGCCGACGGTGGGCGCTGTCCTTGGACAAGAAACCGAGCCGTTCGGCAACGCCCCGAGTGCTCACCGCCACCACCAGCCGCCCGTCGACCGACTCGGCCTGGGCGACGAGGACCTGCAGCACCGCCACCGCATCGGGCCCGTGCTCGCGCAGGAACCCGAGGGCTTCGGGATAGCGGTGCTCGATCAGCACCTCCCCCGCCACCAGCTCCGCAGCGCTATCCGCCGCTGAGGGCTGGGCAGCTGCGGCTGGACGCGCCCGCGGGCGCGCAGGCTCGCGAACCGGCGCCTCCGGTTCGAGGTCCAGAAACGTGAGCTGCTCGGCTGCCATGGCGACCTCCGAACGGGCGCGAAGATCCCGTCACCTACGTAGGCCGATTTCGGAGCCAGATCCCGCGTAGAAATCCGCGATTCCTCCCGACTTCTTGTCCTCGATGTGCGACGCAACCGCCCGGTCGGGCGTGCGACTGGTCAGGTCGACCGTGCCGTGCGACGATGACAAGCGATCCTGCCCACACCGATCCGGAGCCGGCGGGCCCCTCGTGACGGTGGGAATCCGTCGCCTTCCAAACCGCTCCGACCTTGAGTCGGACGTGTCCACAGGAGAAGGCGATGACCACCGGCCGCAACAACATCCGCAAGCGCGGATCGACCTGGACCTACTACCTCTACGTCACCGAAGGCGACGGCACCCGCCGCCAGGTCTCCAAGGGCGGCTTCGCCACCCGCAAGGAGGCCGAGACCGCCCGGGCCGAAGCCCTCACCGCCATGGCCACCGGGAGCTGGGTGAAGCCAGACCGGCTCACCGTGGCCGAGTTCCTCACCGACGAGTGGCTACCGACCCAGCTGCCACCGACGCTCGAAGAGAGCACCTACGTCAGCTACTCCCGCAACATCGCGCTCCACGTCGTCCCCTACATCGGGGGCATCCGGCTCCAAGAGCTGACGCCGATGGACCTCAACGCCCTCTACCGAAAGCTCCTCGACTCCGGTCGACGACCGCCTGGCGTTCCTGCCCGCCACCACGACCCCGCCGTGCTCGACCTCATCGCCAAACTGAAGGCCGACGGCAACACCTGGCAGCAGGTCGCCGACGCCGTCGGCGAAGCATTCCCCGCTGAGGTCGGCATCACCCGAGACGCCGTGGCCGCCGCACATCGACGTGCCCAGCAGCCGAAGCCAGCCGAGAAGAGCGCGGGCCTGAGCAACCGGATGGTCCGCTACGTCCACACGATCATCCACGCCGCGCTGCGAGACGCGATGCGCTGGAACCGCGTGACCCGCAACGTCGCATCTGTCGCAACTCCCCCACCAGTCTCCTCGACACGCAAGGGCCGGCCACCTGCGTGGACCGACGAGCAGCTCGCCAGGTTCCTCGACTTCGTCGCCGACAGCCCCTACATGCCGGCCTGGATCTACCTCGCCACCTCTGGCTCCCGTCGAGGCGAGGTGCTCGGACTGAAGTGGGAGGACGTGAACCTCGACCGTGCCACGGCGATCATGTCCCGCCAGATCTGCATGGTCCGCCACCGCGTCGTGGTCAAGGACCTGCCGAAGACCAAGGCAGGCCACACGATCGCTCTCGACGTCGGCACCGTCCAGATGCTCCGCGACCTCCACGAGCGCCAGGCCGAGCTGAAGCGGATGCTCGGCGCCGGCTACCGCAACGAAGGCTGGATCTTCTGCCGGGCCGACGGCGTTCCTCTGCACCCCGAGCGGTTCAGCCGGGAGTTCCTCCGCAAGCAGGACGCCTACAACAAGGCCAACCCCGAGGATCCGCTACCGAGGCTGAAGCTCCACGGCCTCCGCCACACGTGGGCGACGCTCGCCTTGGAGGAGGGCATCGACATCCACGTCGTCAGCGACCGCCTCGACCACAGCAGCACCCACATCACCAGCGAGATCTACACCCACGTCCGTCGCCCCCTGCAGTCCGACGCCGCCGACCGCGTAGCAGCGAGGATCTTCCGCCGGGGTTGGAACGCCGACAGATGATCTCCTCCGCTCCGCGACCGGATCTGGCTGGCATGGCACGATCGAGCGACGCGAGCTGCCGGGGGTGAACACGTATCTCCAGAAGGTGACAATCGGCGGCGATCGGGCCGCGTGCGATCGCGAGTGGCGTCGCGTTGACGTGGCGCTCGACACCAACGCCCAGCAGGCCGTGCAGACCGGGCTCGACAGCTCCGACGAGAACCACCGCAAGATCTACGTGGGGTTGACGCGAGCGAGCCATGCCACCCGAGTCCGCGGCGCTTGAAGACCCTACGGTCAAAGCGGCGGACCTGTGGTTGCTGGGCCGCCACGTGGGCGGTGCCGTCTGACGCACCTGCGTAGGCTTCCGCCATGACGAAGACACGGAGGCGAACCGGTGACCCTGGCGTCTACCAGGCGATGCAGGTCGTGATCGACGAGGGCCTTCGACAGGACGGGTCCGCCTTCACGCCCGGACAGACCGTGTGGACTGCCGCCAACTTCGCGAGCCTTCGGCAGCACTTCATCGAACAGCCGGACCTTGGCAAGGAGCCTCCGAGAAGCTCGAAGGACAGTTGCGAGGTGCCGACGACGCGGTGATCCAGCTCATGGCGGAGCTCCACTACATCCACTTCCTCCTGCCGTCGACGGTGACCGGCAAGAAGAAGCTCCAGATCATGGCGGTGATCCTCTCGTTCATGGACAGTCCGGTCGAGGTGCCCGCAGCGCTACACGGTGCCCTCGACCACGGCTTCATCAACCCGGGGACCTTCTACTTGACCCGGCGCGACCTGCAACTGAGCTTCCTGATCGAGTTCGGCGAGGCATGGAAGGCCCTCTCCGGCGCTGAGCGGGACAAGAACCTGTCGGACCCATGGTCGTTCAAGAGCTTCCTCTTCGACCTGCCGATCCACAGCGCCTACGCGCAGCGCGAGGGCCTCCTCCACCTCGTCCACACCGAGGCGTTCGAGGCCATCGTTTCCCGAGAGCACAAGCAACTGATCGCGAAGCGATTCTCCTCACTCGCCGAAGGCGCCGGTCCGGACATCGATCGCCAGCTCGAAGCGATCCGTGTCGAGCTCACTCCGACGTACGGCGAGGAGTTCGACTTCTACGACGAGCGCTTGCGGCCGCAGTGGCAGGGCGGCGGTTCGGGCGCATGGGACCATTTCGTCAAGTGGACGAAGAAGTTCTACGAATCACCGACGTTCGATGCCGACGAGCGCGACTACAAGTTCAAGGCCGTTGAGCCGCTGGAGAAGGCAAAGGCAGCGCTCGCCGAGGGAAACGAGTGGCGGCCGTCGCTTCGTACCGGGTTCCAGAACTCGCACAACAACCTCACCGACTGGCGGGTCCACGATCGGTTCCTTACCTGGATCGACGCCGATGGCTCCTCCGAGGCCGCGCTGGCCGCAATCTGGGGTGAGGGGGACATCGCCCCCAGGATCGACGCCTTCCTCGACTTGGTCCCGGCGAGTGAGCTCGGCGCAGTCGGGGCCAAGCTCAACATTGCCTCGTACCTGTTGATGGCCGATGACGCGACTCAGTACCCGACCTACAAGCCCCAACCGTTCAAGCGGGCTCGCGATCTCGCCCAGATGCCCTCGCCCGCAGCAGGTGCATCACCGAGCGAGGTGTACCTCGGCGCGCTGGACTTCCTCGACCGCTTCATCGAGGAAGGGGCAACTCGGGGACTGGTCCTGCGCGACCGGCTCGACGCCCAGGGTCTCGTCTGGTGCGTCACCAAGTACCCGGCGCAGGACACCTGGTCAGACGAGGACAAGCTGGCCTTCGACCGCTGGCGGGGCGGCGAAACCCCCGAGGACGAGAGCACCCTCGATGAGCTGGCGCGCTCCCTCTACCTGGCCGAGGGCTCCGACTTCCTCGATCGCGTGACGCAGCTCCTGGGCCAGAAGCGGCAGATCATCTTCCACGGACCTCCAGGGACTGGAAAGACCTACGTCGCACGGAAGCTCGCCGAGCACCTCGCCGGGACGGACGGTTCGGTCGAGCTCGTCCAGTTCCATCCGTCGTACAGCTACGAGGACTTCGTACAGGGCTATCGCCCCTCAGACGGCGGCGGAGGCTTCAGCCTCCGGGACGGACCGCTGCTCTGAGCAGCTGAACGGGCGATCGAGAGCCCGCAGGGCACGCACGTCCTAATCATCGACGAGATCAACCGGAGCAACCTGGCCAAGGTCCTGGGCGAGCTGTACTTCCTCCTCGAGTACCGCAAGGAGGAGATCACGCTCCAGTACGCCGACGCACCCTTCCGCCTGCCGGAGAACCTCTGGGTGATCGGGACCATGAACACCGCCGACCGCTCGATCGCCATCGTCGACGGCGCGCTCCGCCGACGCTTCTACTTCGTGCCCTTCTTCCCGGATGAGCCACCCGTCGAGGGGCTGCTGCGCCGGTGGCTCGAATGAAATAAGCCCGACCTCGCGTGGATCGCCGACGTCATCGAGCGGGCGAACGCGCTGCTCGAGGACCGACACGCTGCAGTCGGCCCGAGCCACTTCATGCGTGATGACCTGGACGACGATTGGATCGACCTGATATGGGAGCACTCGGTGCTGCCGTACATCGCTGAGCAGCTGTTCGGCGAAGACGAACGGCTCGGGGAGTTCGCCCTCGACAATCTCAGCAGCACACCTACAGCTCCCGAGGACGCTGATGCTCCACAAGCCGCTGAAGCTGACTGAGTACGTACCGGCGAAGGCTGTCGATCTCACGCCGGATGAGGCAGGGAGTCTCCGCCGGCTGCTGCCGAGCATGTCCGTCTCGCCGTCGTGGGAGGCACCCGGGACCTACGACATCGTCCCGGGGTCGGAGGTCGGCGTGGTCGCCCTCGACTCGCGAGTGGTGATCGTGCGTCCGAAAGTGCCCGCGGATCGCGTGCTGTTCCTTCTCTCCTTTGCTCTGGACCCAATCCGATGGCAGGACCGCGAGGCGACGTACGCATCCGAAACCGACCTCGTCGAGGGCATGGCCGCTCTGTACGGGCGCGAACTGAACCGGGCGCTCAGGCGAGGAGTGCTGCAGGGCTACCGGGTCGAGGAGGACTCGTTGACCACGCTGCGGGGCCGGGTCCGCTTCGACGACCAGCTCCGCCGACGCTTCGGCATGAGCGCGCCCATCGAGGTTCGGTTCGACGACTACACGACCGACACGGACCTCAACCGCCTGCTCCTTTCCGCGCTGCGGCGGCTATCTCGCCTTCCGATCCGGTCACAACGCGTGCGCTCAACCTTGAGCTTCTGCTCCTCCGTCCTCGCTGAGGGTGTGACAGCGGTCGACTTCACGCCCGCCACCATGCCCGTGATCGCATGGAACCGCCTCAACCGGCACTTCAAGGTCGCGGCCGATCTCGCCGAACTCGTCATCCGATCGACCTCGATCGAAGTCGCCGAGGGGACCCGCCAAGGCGCAGGGCTCGTGGTGGACATGAACCAGGCGTTCGAGGACTTCCTACGGGTAGCCCTACGAGAGGCACTTGGCCTCAGCTCCTCGTCCTTCCCGGAAGGGAGGAAGGTTCGGTCAGCGCTCGATGTCCACGGAAAGATCAAGCTCGAACCGGACCTGTCGTGGTGGCAGAGCGGACGCTGTCGATTCGTCGGCGACGCGAAGTACAAGCGGATCAACGTGTCCGGGATCAAGCATCCAGACCTCTACCAGCTGCTGGCGTACGTCATCGGCCTGGACCTCCCCGCTGGCCTGCTCGTCTACGCGGCCGGTGAGGCCGAGGCCGTCGAGCACGTCATACCCCACGCCGGCAAGCGGCTGGAGGTCACCACGGTCGACCTCAGCGGCAAGCCGACCGCGATCCTCGGTCGCGTCGATCGCCTCGCCCGACGAGTGCGATCTCTCGCTGCGGAGGCGAACCCGACCGACCTCGCGGGAGCGCACCACACAGCAGTGATGACAAACCAATGACAAGAGCCCGATCCGGGCCGCCGCAACTCGCCCGAAAACTGCGCTGACCAGGGCGTTTGCCCTGGTCAGGTGGTGTCGGAGGGGGGACTCGTACCATTACCCCACGAGCCCCCGCAGCAGGAACGTTCCTGATAGCCGCATAGAAGCCGGGCAAGCTCCCTGGGTTGCTCCCCGAGCCACTCCCCCGACGGGCCCCTACTGGGCCGGTGATCGTGAGCAAGAGTTCGGCACCGCGCGGAAGTAGGTTCCCCGCATGCGGTTCGACCAAAGCGGTTCGCAGGTCACGCTGGTACCGGCCCGTGGCAGATCGGTGACCAGATGACTCCAGTGTCCACCCGATTGACAGTCGCCCTGATGATCGATGGGATCTACGCGGCCGTGCTGGCAGGGGTGGGCTGCACCTTTTCGCTACGGAGTCGTGGCCTCTGGCGTTCGGGCTCGACCTTTGGGGTGACCGACCCCACTCGTTCCCCAACGGCACGATCTTGACCCCGCTACTGGGCATCGCGATCATCGCAGCCGCAGGCGGGTTCGCTTTCGTTCTCAACCGCGCCGCAAAGCACGAACTGTGGGCTCATCGTCTCGGGGTGGCTTGCTTCATCGTCGCGGCGACCGCTGCAGGGGCTGTCGCCCACGAACTGAGCGACGAGCGCCGCTGTGCACGCGTGGAGTACTCCAACGTGGACAGTTGCATGACTCCGGTCGCGTCGGCATCGAGAGACTTCGTGATTCTTGGAATGCCCGCCGTGGTCGCAGCAGTTCTGCTCGCCCGCGAACCGACGGGTTGACGCAGCCAGAAGTCCGCGATGCTGCAGGTTCAGTGAGAGTCGACCGATCTGGCCAGGCGCTCAGCGGCGTGCGCCGTGTTGCACTGGATTCGGAACTGGTCCGACGTCGTCGGCCAGGTCTCCCAAGTGCTGCCGGCCTCGTCCCGCCACGATGTCGACTCGTCCCGAACGGCCGGGCAGATCCTCCATCGAGCGCCACGTGTTGGCTGCGGGGTTCCAAAGTGCGACGTCGGTCCCGTTCGCCACCACGACGCCGTCATCGACCGCGACCGTCCGACGATCGTGGTCCACCCCGACCTCGGTGATCGGTCCTGGACTCATCATCCGCCACGAGCCGGAGGCGACGTCGAATGCCGCACCGTCCGAGAACGTCCTGTTCTGGCCCGATACGCCCTGGTTGAACGCCTCGATGTCGCCACCCCACACGACGACCTCCCGGCCTGTCCACGCGATGGCAACATCTTGACGAAACTCCAATGGAACCTGGTCGAGTCCGGGCGTCGTGGGTTCTGTTGGAACGTCGGAGGACGTGGCCGAAGCAGGGGCGCTTGACGAGATGGTCGACGTCGACACTGCCTCCAAATTCTGCGAGTCGCGACCGTTCGACACGCGGATCCCCGTCGTCACGGCAATCACTCCCACGGAGCCAGCCGCTGCACCGATCATCAGGATGCGCCTACGCCGACGAAGCCACATTCGCCGTCTCGCCGCTCCGACTGAGTCGACGACCAACTCGGTGATGCCAGATGTTCGTCCGCCGCGTCACGCAGCAGGGCACCGATCAGCGCGTCCGTTCCTTCGGCGGCGAAGCCTGAATCATCACCCCCGCCTGACGAAGCGTCCGAGGAGTGACCGGGGGCGCTCGAGTCAGGGCGAAGAATTCGGGGTGGGCGACAGCCTAAGTGGCCGATCCGTCAAAAGGTAAGATCACATCGAACGTCGGTCTCAACGCCCATCTTTATCACCGTGGCCGTGCCATCACTCAGCCAACGGTATCGAGGGTTGTTCCTTCGCTGATAGTCGCCCGCAGTCTCGGGAACACTTGCGACGTAATCCTCAATGTCATATCCTCGGCAGTGCAAGTTAATCCGCCAGACATACTCTGCCCACTCGGTGTAGCCGTACTCTGCATTTCCGCAGTGCTCTCGAAGATCGTAGTGCGCTGTACCGACGACTAGGCTCCCGTACACCGCGCTGCTGGCGGACCCGTACGCAGGGTCACCATAGTAGCGCATGTGCCTCCAGTCGTAATTCAACCACGTGCAACGCCACGGCCCTTGGTCCTTCGAGCCGGTGCTTCCGTGCTTCCAAATGTCATCGTCTACCTGGTTGCCGATCATCCACATCTTGGACGTACCGGAACCCTCATTGCCCCCGCCGGCCTGTTCTAGGGCAGTCTTAACTGTGCCAAAGTTCGAGTATTGAAACAACATGGCATTGGGCCAATCAGCGTACTCGAATCCGTGGTCATCCTCGCTTATTGAGTCCCACGCACCTGTCCACATCCCGTAACTATCTGTCGGCATACAGGCTGCACACAATGCCAGTATAGCGAGAAACTGTACGCGGGCTACCCGCCGAACCGACACCACAGTGCGTCCTCCAATGGCATAATCCATACCGGCTCCGCTCGTTCCAGATCAACAACAATGTCCGCTGCGCCGGCACTGCGGAACAGGTCACGATCAGCTTCAGATTCGACTGGTCGCGTCTTGCGCACATCATCCTCGCTAAATACGCGCAACTCATCCCCGGGTTGATCTCCAGGAGGCAAGCCAAGGTCGTGTGGTAGTTCGACCGGGTCCGTGAAGACAAAATGCACTGTGACAGAACGCTGCAGCGCAGTAAAGGGTTCAATGAACACGATGCTTTCGACGCCGACCTGCAGTCCATGCGATTCGAGATGACGGGAAGAAATGTCAATCGCTTGATTGGCGTCGGCTAATGTGACCTCACGGGGTCTTGGTTCTAAACGGTTTGGGGGAGGGATCGCCCGGCGCCCAGACTCATCGAGATTCTCGTATGCATCGATCGTCATGCAACCGACTGCGGTTGTGGGGTCGATGATTTCCTCGACCGTCAATCCAACACTCGGCAACCTTCGTCCACCCTCGCCAGGGTCGTAAGTGGGAGCGGGTATGGTCTGAAAGGTGGGAGAGGGCGGACTACCCATCCGTAGGTCATCGCTCGGCGCGCCACAAGCGGCCAGCACCGCAGCTGAGCACAGGGCCGCCAATGCCTCGAATCCGGGTTTCAATCGCCGTGACATTTCTCGCCCTTGGTCGCCACACGTGCCGCCCGGAAGCTAACCTAGCCCTGACAGCCCGTCAAGGAAACGACCTGCCTCACCAGACTTTGAGCGCGTGATCCCGGGGTCAGTAGAAGGCTCGCCCGTGCATGGAGGCAGATCGACATGGCTGCTCGGCGTCAGGTGTGCGGGGCCATAGGGGTTCAGGCCCCCTCGTTCAGCTGAGGATCGGAACCGCCCGAAGACCCCGAGGGCGCTCCTAGGTGGAAGGGCTCGGGTCTTCGAGGTACTCGCTCCGGTGGTGCTGGAGTATTTCTGAGTGATGGAGCTAGCCGTCGACGAGGCGACGGTCCCAGGTCCGATATGTGTGCTGCGTTCCGCGCGTGCGAGAGCGATGAGGTAATCGGGCGCTTCGGATCTGAGGGGGAAGTGATCGGCGGCTGAGGGATCCCGGGCGCGGTACAGGGGTCCTGCGAATCTGGCGGTTCTCTACGCCAACCAGAGCCGAGGACCCCTGTGATTGTTGACCCTACGCGTATCTGTGAGCTCCTCGTAGGGCTGGGTGACGTGACCGTGCTCGGAGCTGACGACGAGCACGGTGGCCCGGTCCGGGTGCACGTCCAGACCCGCAGCGAGCGGCCGGTGTGTCCTGGTTGTGGCGGGCCGGTGTGGTCGAAGGACCAGCGGCCGGTGGAGCTGGTCGACATGGCGGCGTTCGGGCGACCGGCGCGGCTGGTGTGGCACAAGCACCGGTGGTCGTGTCCGGCCCCGGCGTGTGCGGTCGGGTCCTTCACCGAGACCGCCGGCCACATCGCGGCGCCCCGGTTGGTGATGACCGATCGAGCGGGGCGGTGGGTGACCGAGCAGGTCGGCCGGTTCCGTCGCAGCGTCAACGAACTCGCCGTCGAGCTCGGGTGTGATGGCACACGATCAACAACACCGTCATCGCCTATGGGACACCGCTGGTCGAGGACCCTGAGCGGATCGGCGAGGTCGAAGCCCTGGGCCTGCATGAGACGTTGTTCGCCCGGCTCGGACCGTGGCGCACCCAGCACTGGTCCACCTCGATCGTCGACGTCCGCCGAGGCCAGCTCCTCGACGTGATCCCCGGTCGCTCCTCGATCGGGGCCTGTGAGTGGCTGGCCGGCCGGGATCCGGCGTGGCTCGACGCGATTGACTGGGCAGTGCTGGACCTGTCAGGGCCGTGGCGGCTCGCGTTCACGACGATGCTCCCCGACGCGGTCCAGGTCGCGGATCCGTTCCATCTCGTGAAGCTGGCCAACACCCGCCTCGACGAGGTTCGCCGCCGCGTGCAGCACGACACCCTCGGCCACCGAGGCCACAAGAACGACCCGCTCTACCGATCGAGACGACTGCTCACCAAGGCCAGCGAACGCCTCGACGACAAGGGCAGGACAAGCTGATGGGCCTGCTCGAAGCCGGTGACCCACGAGGCGAGGTCCGCATGGCCTGGCACATGCTCCTATGTCAAACGGTCATGCCGCCGAGGCGGTTTCAGCGCTCTCGCGGTGGTCCAGATCGTCGCGGAGCCTGCGGAAGACCTCGTCGGAGATGCGGCGCTTGAGAGCGCGGATCGCGGATCGTTTCGGGTCACCGCCTTCGATCCGTCTTGCGATGTAGTCGTGCCCCGGGCCGTGGTCGCGCCACTGGCTGATCGCGATGCGATGGATCGCGGCGTTGGCTTGACGGTTGCCGCCGCGGCTGAGGCGGAACTTCTCGTTGCCGGTCCAGACCGGGATCGGTGCTGTCCCGTTCCATCGGGCGAACGCCGAGCGCGATCGGAACCGGTCGATGCCAGCGGCCTCAGCAACGAGCTTCGCAGCGCTGAGTGGCCCGCAGCCCTGGAGCGCGAGCAGCGTTGGCGCGAGATCGGTAACCATGGCGGTGATCTCGCGGGTGAGCTCGTTGATCCGCACCGTCAACTCCCGGGTGCGGTCCACCAGCTCGACAGCGATGGCGGCCACCGGGCCATCGAGCGCGTCAAGGCGGGCACGAACGTCCGCGAGAACGTGGAAGCGGTCCAGAGTCCGCAGCGCTACAGCATGCTCGGGCATCAACTCGTGCAGGTGCCAGCGAAGACGCGACTGGATGCGCGTCCTCTCTCCGACCAGGTCTTCTCGGTGATCGACCAGCAACTTCAAGTGCCGCTCTCGCCCGTCGAGACGAGCGTGAGGAAGCCCGGGTTCACGCAGCGCGGCACGGGCCACGGACATGGCATCGATGGGGTCGGACTTGCCGGGCTCACGGGCCGAGCGCCGGGCCCCGGCCATCAACTGAGTCGGGACGCGCAACACGCTGTCGCCGCCCCGCAACAGGTCGCCTTCGAGCCGGCGGGTGACCTGCCGGCAGTCCTCGAGCGCCCAGCGCCGGTCGGGCCACTGGCGAGCCCAGTCCAACGCGGCGAGATGGCCGTCGCTGGTCGCAGCGACGGTCGTCTCGGCGATCTGGCGTCCGAGATCGTCGACCGCGACGAACGTGTGCGTCCGCTTGTGTGAATCGCCTCCGATGGTGATCATGAACATGCCTCCTGGCCTCTCGATGATGGTTGGCGAGGCGCCAGGGACCGTCTGGTGGGCATGCGTCTGTTCGGGTTCTGATCAGGCTCCTATCAAGCCACGCCGGACGGTCCCGACGCGTCCCGCAGAGCCGCACATGTGCCAAGCGGCCACACCCGGAGGCAGGCAGCTAAAGAGGGAGCGAACCCTGCGGGACAACCCGACGATGACACAGACGCCAAGGAGGTCGTCCGGTCGATGTATGACCACCACGACCCCGACCTGGCCCTCGAGTTCGTCACCCAGCTTGGTGCGGATCTCCAAGACGAGTCCTGTCCTCCCGAGATCCGCCAGCTCGGCCGGACGATCACGAAGTGGCGGACCCAGATCGCAGCGTGGCATCAAGCCCACGTCTCCAACGGTCCCACCGAGGCAGCGAACAACCTGATCAAGGTCGTCAAGCGCATCGCCTACGGGTTCACATCGTTCCGGAACTACCGGATCCGCACCCTGCTCCACGCCGGCAAGCCGAACTGGGACCTACTCCCCACCATCACACCCACTTCCCCGTGAAATCCGAAGCGCCGGTAATCGTCGTCCGAGTCCCGGGTGGTCGGGCCGATCTCATCTGGGTCTTCGACTAGATCCGCTTCGGTTCCAAACCGGTCGAGCAGAGCTCGGGCATCGTCCAGGCTGATCCATCGACGTAGCTTCGGCCGCTCGGTCAAGACCTCGGCGACCTCGGGGCCAGCAGCTGAGGGCAGATAGTCAACTCGAACGGTCGGTGGGCCAACCAGGTCCTGAAGGATGCGATGCGGGGCGCCGTTTGCTGATCGCAGCGGACACGACCACGTTCGTGTCCGGCATCACACGCATCGAGCCGCGGGTCAGGAGGTGCGCCGACGACGACGGACCGCTCGAGACTCCTCCACCGCCAGCTTCATCGCTTCTTCCTCGGTCAATTCGGCGTTGGAGTCGACGTTGAGAGCCAGGCGGTCCCGCAGGTCGCGGTTGAAGTACTCCCAAGCAGCCTGGCGGGTGACACCGAGAGCCGCACCGATCCGATCCCACGACACACCGGCCTCGCGTGCAGCCCGGACCCGTTCCAGCCGCACCCGTTCCAGTTCAGCTTCACCACGGGTGAGTTCACGAAGCGCCTCAACCGGGTCCGCTGGAAGTTGGTCCAAAGCGATCACACTCACGATTGTCAGGATCTCTTGACAAACCATCCCTCGTCCAGCAACCGCCCCGCAGTGGCAGGCTGGACCCCTTGACCTGCTGGGCATGCGGCTACAGCACTCCGTCATCGGCGTGCGAGAACTGCGGAGTGTGGGTGATCGAGCTGGATCGTTCCGCCGTGCCAGCGTCGATCGCGCCCCTGCTCGATCTGGCGCGGACATGGGGCATTCCCGACGACGGCTACTGCAGCGATGTCGTGGCAGCAGCAGACCCCACCGCCGTACAGAACTTGCTCGATGCTGTCGGCCCAGCCCCACAATCACTGTGGGACTGGCTGGTAGACGAAGCAGCGACCGCCGAAAGCTCGAACGAATACGTGGCCCTCACCTGTCTCACAATGGCATTCGACGAAGCGCTAGTCCGTAAGCCACCGGTCCCCGACTGACAGTTCCCACTCATCCGGAATGTGTCAGCACTTGTGAGACAGGTCCCGCCGGGACCGTGGGGGTTCAAGTCGACCGAGAGAAAATGCCCTCTGACCTGCGATTCTGCACCATTTTCGTGTCGGAGGGGGGACTTGAACCCCCACGCCCCTAAGGGCACTAGCCCCTCAAGCTAGCGCGTCTGCCAATTCCGCCACTCCGACGTGGCCTCTCCGGGTGCGCCCGGTGAGGGTCGTCACTGTAGCGCGCGGCCCCACTCCCCCAGCAAAGGCATCCCCATGGTCCGCCACGACGACTGGTTAGTCGCTGGAAGTTCCAAGCTCAGGGGGTTCGGCCGATGAAGGCCAGGAGCTTCGTCTGAGCGGTGGCGTTCTCCGGCACATCCACCTTGGGGCCGTAATGGCCGCTCTGGCGCAACACGTCGTCCATGGGGAGCATGCCTTCGAGCATTCCTGCGCATCGGTCGGGGTCGAGGGTCTCGTCTTGGCCAGTGGCGCGGGCCAGATCCCATCGGTGCAGGAACACGTCGGGCGTGTAGATCATGTCGATGGCCTGGGCCAACGACATGGCACCGATGTGAGGGAACTCGTGGACCCGATCGGCCACCGCTGCGTCGTCCAGCAGAGCCTGGACCGCGTCGGCGTGCACCCGCCAGGCGCCAGCGGGGTCCTCGTCCACGCTGGGTCCGACCGGAAACCTGATGTCGGTCTGTGACTCCAGGAACGATGGCAACCACTCGACCAGGTGACGCACCACATCTCGGGCCAGCCACCCCTCCGGTGGCGCCGGGCGGTCCCAGATGTCGTGGTGTTGCTCGGCGTCGACCTCGATAGCTCGCACCGTGGCCGAGAATGCGGCCGCTATGTTGCGATGGTCGCCGGCCTGTGACGTGCTCACAGGTCACAGACCAGGGCGTCGAGCTTGGCGTAGCCCTCGTTCACGCCTGTTTCCATGCCGCTGGCCAGCAAGGCATCTCGGTCTTCGAAGCTGTCGACCAAAGACTGGGCGTGTAGTCGGGTGCGGCCGTCACCCAGGTCTTCGAAGGTGAGCGTCTCCAATGCCACGCCCTCGGGCATCCCTTCGTAGGTGAAGGTCTGGACGATCCGGCGCTCGCTCACCTCGTGGAAGCAGCCTCGGAAGCCGTACTCCTCGCCGTCACGGCCAGCGACGTAGCGCCAACGACCGCCGTCGGTGGCATCCCAGTCGAGGATGCGGGTATCCATGCCGTCGGGCCCGATCCAACGGGCGTAGACCTCGGGGTCGGTGTGGGCTTTGAGCAGTTGAGCAGGGGTGGCGTCGAAGTCGCGGGTGATCCGGATGACCGGGACCTCGGTGTCGGCCTCGATGGTGGCCTGATAGCGGGTCGGGGTGGTCATGATGCTTCTCCTTGTCTGGGTACGGTCACTTCAGGGTCCTCCGCGGCCGCCATCTCGGCCAGCACCGCGTCGAGTCGTTCGAATCGTGCCTGGGCCTGGCGTCGATAGCGCTCGATCCAGCGAGTCATGAGGTCGAACACCTCCGCTTCCAGATGGCAGGGGCGTTTCTGCGCATCTCGCCGCTGGGTGATCAGGCCGGCATCGACCAGGACCCGGATGTGTTTGGACACCGCCTGCACCGATATGTCGTAGGGCTCAGCCAGATCGTTGACGGTGGCATCGGCCACCGCCAAGCGGGCCACGATGTCTCGGCGGGTCGGATCGGCCAGCGCCGCGAACACCTTGGAGATCTGCGCTTCTTCCATCCCGACACATCACCTTCATCAACCGTTTGGTTGATGAAGACGGTATGCCCAGGGAGGCAGGTTGTCAACCAACCAGTTGAATAACGGTCCGGGCGCGGGCCACCGTTGCGCCGACCAGGTACCCGCCGAATTGTCGACCCCGAATGGTCAGGTGGGGGTGCTCATCATCAGGCCGAGAGCGAGCGAGGTGAAGCCGAAGGCCACCGCGAACGCCACGGTGATGCGATCCAGGTTCTTCTCCACCACGGTGGAGCCCTGCGCCGCGGCGCCCATGCCGCCGCCGAACATGTCCGAAAGGCCGCCGCCCTTACCGCTGTGCAACAACACCAACACCAGCAGGCCGATCGACACGATCACATGGATGACTACGAGAAACGGGACCACGATTGACCTTTCAGTGCGGTATCCCCGTTGCCAGGGACCGAAGCAGGATAGCTGGCTGCCCCCGCCCGACCGGCATCATCGTCGGCCGTACTGTGCCCCAGCACGAGCGGGGACGACGCTCCCGACCACCTCACCCCGGGGTTAGAGCAGACCGAGCTGGAGGCGGGCTTCCTCGGACATGCGGTCAACCGACCACGGCGGCTCCCACACCAGGGTCACATCGACCTCGTCCACGCCAGGTAGGGCAGCAACCGCACGGCCAGCATCGGCACGCAACACATCGCCCATGCCGCAGCCCGGGGCGGTCATGGACATGTCGATCTGGATGTGGCGCTTGCCGCCTGCATCGATCACCTCGTCACAGCGGTAGATGAGGCCGAGCTCCACGATGCTCACCGGGATCTCGGGGTCATAGACCGTGTGCAGCGCCTCGGTCACCTTGTCCATGTTGAACGGGCCACCCGACAGGATCTGAACCCGCCGCTCGGGAGCTTCGAGCCCCAAGGCGTCGCAGTCGGCGCCGTCTATCCGCAACAGGGTGCCCATCTCGGTACGCACCGTGAAGCTCCCGCCCAACGACTGGACCAACGTGACCAGACCGCCGGCCGACAGCGAGACGCGTTCGCCCTGGGGGACGGTGGTGGCCAGGCAGTCTCGGCGCAGGGCAACGCTCTTGCTACGTCCCTTCCCGTCGGATGGGGCGGGGTCTGACGCGGTCATTGTGTGCCTCCAGAGTGGGACCCGAGCTCGGGCAGGACGCTACGAAGGTGGTCACGGACCTCGACCTGATCCACCATCTCCACGATCTCACCGGTGAAGGCGTCGATCAGCAGTTCACGGGCAGTGAGCTCAGGGATTCCTCGACTGCGGAGGTAGAAGAGGGCGTCATCGTCGAGGCGTCCCACCGTGGCTCCATGGCTGGCCCGGACGTCGTCGGCAAGGATCTCCAGCCATGGGCGGGTGTCTGACCGGGCAGACGAATCGAGCAGAAGGCTGCGGTTGGACTGCTGGGCATCGGTACGGACCGTTCCCGGACGGACCACCACATGACCGGTGAAAGATCCTCTCCCACCCGCGCTCACCACGCCCTTGAACCGCTGGGAGCTGTTGCAGTGCGACGAGGCATGGTCGACGGTGACCAGATGGTCGTGATGGCGCCCAGCGGTGGGCAGGTAGAGGCCGTCTATCTCAGCGGTGGCGTGCTCTCCGGCCAGGCGCACCAGGGTGGCGGCTCGGGCCAGGGTGGCGCCGGCGGTGAAGCTGGTCGAGCGCAGGCTGGACCCGGCCGCCAGGTCGAACTCGGTGCGACCCAGGTGGGTGGTGGCGGTGTCGTCCAGTTCTATGCGGTGGTGGTGGAGGGTGGCTCCCTCCCCCACCGACACCGAGGTCGAGGCATTGACCAGCAACTCCCCTGGCCCGCTCAAGTAGGTCTCGATCACCGTGGCATGGCTTCCCGCCCCCACCCTCACCGCGGTCCGGGGGCTGGCCGCCCCGGGGGAACCCGTGCCATCGGGCACCTCGCCGATGGTGATGTGGACCACCTGGATCGGATCGGCCACCACACCGTCGTCGACCGCAACCGCGATGACAGTCGGTGCGTGCAACCGGTTGAGGGCCTCGAAGCCGTCGGCTGGCTCAGCGGCACCGGCACCGGTCAAGCCCGCCGCCACGCCTGGATCGCCGCTCCACGTCAGGCCCGACTGGGTGGCCGAACGTGACAACGCTTCACAGATGACCCCGTTGATCGTTACCACTCGCGGACCGTCCAGGTCAGCGACCAATCGCCCGATCAGGTCCGCGGCCACCCGTTGGTGGGCATCGGTCGAACCCTGACCCCCAACCGCCTCGTAGGGAACGCGGGTGATCGAAGGCACCGACACGTAGTGCCAAGGCTCGTCTCTCTTGGACGGCAACGCCGGGGCGTCGTCCCAGATGGTCACGACACACCAGCCGAACGGGAGCTGTCTGCCACCGTGGCGGCGTAGCCCTCGTCTTCCAGTTCGTAGGCCAGCTCCGGTCCGCCACTGCGCACGATCCGACCCGCACTGAGCACATGGACCCGATCGGGCTTCACGTACTCCAACAGCCGGGGGTAGTGGGTGATGATCAGCATGGATCGCTCCGGGGAACGCATCCTCTGAACGCCTTCGGCCACCACCCGCAAGGCGTCGATGTCCAGGCCCGAGTCTGTCTCGTCGAGGATGGCCAGCCGCGGTTCCAGCATGGACATCTGGAGGACCTCGTTGCGCTTCTTCTCGCCACCGGAGAAACCCAGGTTCACCGAACGGCTGAGGAAGGCCGGGTCCATCTCCAGCTCGGCCATCAGGGCCCGGGCCGCGGTCAGGAAGTTGCGGGCGTCGTAGAGCTCTTGGCCGCGAGCCTCGCGCACCGCGTTGACCGCAGTGCGAAGGAAGTACATGTTTCCCACCCCGGGGATCTCGACGGGGTACTGGAAGGCCAGGAATACCCCGGCCGCGGCCCGTTCCTCGGGGCTGAGTCCGAGCAGGTCGGCGCCGTCGAGGGTGGCCGATCCGCTGACCTCGTAGCCGTCACGGCCGGCCAACACCTGGGCCAGCGTGCTCTTCCCGGCGCCGTTCGGCCCCATCACGGCGTGGACCTCTCCGGCCGGGATGTGTAGATCCAAACCGTTGAGGATTTGTCGGTCCTCGACCGACGCCTTCAAACCTGCGATGTCGAGCATCAGCCGACGCTCCCTTCGAGGCTCACCCGCATGAGGGCCTGGGCCTCCACGGCGAACTCCATCGGGAGCTCGTCGAACACCTCGCGGCAGAACCCGTTGACGATCATGGAAGTGGCGTCCTCCTCGGTGAGACCCCGTTGGCGGCAGTAGAAGAGCTGGTCCTCGTCGATCTTGGACGTGGACGCCTCGTGCTCGACCTGTGCGCTGTCGTTCTTGACCTCCACGTAGGGGAAGGTGTGGGCACCGCACTCCGAACCGATCAGCAGCGAGTCGCACTGGGTGTGGTTGCGGGCCCCGGTGGCCGACCGCAGCACCTTGACCTGGCCCCGGTAGGTGTTCTGGGCCTTACCGGCCGAGATGCCCTTGGACAAGATGGTGCTGGTGGTGTTGCGGCCGATGTGGATCATCTTGGTGCCGGTGTCGGCCTGCTGGTGGTTGGTGGTGACCGCCACCGAGTGGAACTCGCCCACCGAGTCGTCTCCCTGGAGCACCACGCTCGGGTACTTCCAGGTGACGGCCGAGCCGGTTTCCACCTGGGTCCAGGAGATCTTGGAGCGCGGTCCCTTGCACAGACCTCGCTTGGTGACCAGGTTGTAGATGCCGCCGTTTCCGTCGGCATCACCGGGGTACCAGTTCTGCACGGTCGAGTACTTGATCGAGGCGTCGTCGAGCGCAACCAGCTCGACCACGGCGGCGTGAAGCTGGTTCTCGTCCCGACGGGGAGCGGTACAACCTTCCAGGTAGCTGACCGATGCGCCCTCTTCGGCGATTATCAACGTCCGTTCGAACTGGCCGGTTTCGGCCGCGTTGATGCGGAAGTAGGTGGATAGCTCCATCGGGCACTTCACACCCTTGGGGACGAATGCGAATGAGCCGTCGGAGAACACCGCCGAGTTGAGGGTGGCGAAGAAGTTGTCTCGGACCGGCACCACCGACCCCAGGTACTTGCGCACCAGGTCGGGGTGTTCGCGCACGGCCTCGGAGAACGAGCAGAAGATGACTCCGACAGCGGCCAGCTTGTCCTTGAAGGTGGTGGCCACCGACACCGAGTCGACGATGGCGTCCACCGCCACGCCCGACAGCCGTTCCTGTTCGGCCAGGGAGATGCCCAACTTGTCGAACATGGCCCGGACCTCGGGGTCGATGTCGTCGAGGCTTTCGGGGGCCGGACCCTTGGGCTTGGGCGCCGCCCAGTAGTACATGTCCTGATAGTCGATCGGGTTCATGTTCACGTAGGCCCAGTTGGGCTCTTCCATAGTCAAGAAGTGCCGGAAGGCGGTGAGCCTCCATTCCAGGAGCCACTCGGGCTCTTCCTTCTTGGCCGAAATGAACCGGATCACATCTTCGTTGAGCCCCTTGGGCGCGAGGTCGGTGTCCAGATCGGTGTGGAACCCGTAGGCGTAGTCCCGGCTCACCACGTCGGCGATCAGTTCGGCTTCGGATCCTCCCGAGCCCGCCGGTGCGTCGATCACCTCGAACAGGTCGTCGACTCCTGTCACCCGGTTGTCCTCCTGAGCCAGATCAATGCTGGTTGGAACTGGGTCGTTCATGGGTCACTTGACCTCTGTGGATGAGCCCTTGGCGGGGCATCGCTCGGCAGCTTCGATCACTTGTTCCTCAACGCTCTCATGCACCCGTGCCATTCCCTGGGCGCAGTCCGGGTCCACATTGTCGTCGAAGCATTCATCCTCGCCCCACAACGGTGTGAGCCTACCGGCTCGCTTCCGCCGAACCATATATCCGACCAGGACTAGAAAAATTCATTTCGATCCGCAAATCCAAGCCAAATAGGACCACCGCAACCGGCCCGGACGGTGGCCTCGGTGCCGCTCAGTCGGCGGCGTGGTGCTGAACGATGGCGGCGAAATCCTCGGCCACCAGAGCGGCCCCGCCCACCAGCGCACCGTCGATGTCGGGTTGGGCCATCAGCTCGACCGCGTTGGAACCCTTCACCGAGCCCCCGTACTGGATGCGAACTGCAGCCGCCGCCTCCGCGCCGGCCACCTCGGCCACCGTGGCCCGCACCAGGGCACAGACGGTCTGGGCGTCCTCTGCGCTGGCGGTGCGGCCGGTGCCGATGGCCCAGATCGGCTCGTAGGCGATCACCAGGGCGGCGACCTGCTCGGGCTTGATGCCGGCCAGAGCGGCCCGCACCTGACCGGCCACCTTCTCCTCGGTGCCGCCCGCTTCACGCTCATCGAGGGTCTCGCCGCAGCAGATGATCGGGGTCATGCCCCACTTGAGGATGGCCTTGGCCTTCTTGTTGACCATGTCATCGGTCTCACCGAATAGCTCTCGACGCTCGGAATGGCCGACGATCACGTAGCTCACGTTCAGCTTGGCCAGGAACGCCGGCGACACCTCACCGGTGAACGCCCCCTTCTCCTCCCAGTGGCAGTGCTGGGCCCCGAGGGCCACCGGGATCTCGTCGGCCTCGAGCACGGTCTGCACCGAGCGCAGGTCGGTGAAGGGCGGGTGCACCGACACGTCGACCGCCTCGTAGTCGTCCTTGGTGAGGAGGTAGGCCAGCTTCTGGACCGTGGAGATGGCCTCGAAGTGGTTGTGGTGCATCTTCCAGTTGCCGGAGATGAGCGGCTTGCGGGTCACCTTGGCCATTTGGGCTCCGGGGTTGGGCTTCCAGGGCCGAGCCCGGGAGGTCCCCCTGCTCCAGCAGTTCGAGCGACGCACCGCCACCCGTCGAAAGGTGGTCGACCTCGTTGGCCAACCCGAACTTGGCCAGCGCTGCGGCGCTGTCGCCGCCGCCGACCACGGTGAAGCCACGGGCGTCGGCCACGGCCTCGGCCACCGTGCGGGTGCCGGCCTCGAAGCGGGGGTCCTCGAACACGCCCATGGGGCCGTTCCAGAGCACCTGGCGGGCCTCGCCGATGACGTCGGAGAACTCGGCGGCGGTGCCGGGGCCGATGTCGAGGCCCATCCAGCCGTCGGGCAGGTCTCGCCCGAACTGGCGGACCTCGCCGCCGGCCGACGGATCGCCGATCTTGCCGCCCGGGCCGAGGGCCGTGATGTCCGAGGGCAGGTGGATGACGGCGCCGCTGTCGAGCAGACCGACGACACGTGTCTATCTGGTCCGACTCCAGCAGCGACGACCCCACATGATGTCCCTGGGCGGCCAGGAAGGTGAAGCACATGCCGCCGCCGATGACCAGGCCGTCGACCACCTCGAGCAGGGCGTTGATCACGCCCAGCTTGTCGGACACCTTGGAGCCGCCGAGGATCGAGATGAAGGGCCGGCGGGGCTCGTTGCGACAGCCCAGCAGGACCTCGACCTCCTGGTCCAGCAGGCGCCCGGCGGCCGACGGCAGGAACTGCGGGCGGCCCCACGATGGAGGCGTGCGCCCGGTGCGACGCCCCGAAGGCGTCGTTGACGTAGGCGTCCTGACCGGCCACCAGCTTCTGCCACGAAGGCCGGGTCGTTGCCGGTCTCGCCGGGCGAGAACCGCAGGTTCTCGAGCAGCTCGACCCCCGGTGCGAGCTCCGCCAGGCGGCCCGGACCGGGTCCATCGAGAACGCCGGGTCGGGCGTTCCCTTGGGCCGACCCAGGTGGCTGCACGCCGTGACCGTCGCCCCCCGTTCCTGGAGCCAGCGCAGGGTGGGCAGCGCGGCCCGGATTCGAAGGTCGTCGGTGATGACGCCATCTCGGATCGGCACGTTGAAGTCACAACGCACCAGGACCCGCTTACCGGCGACATCGCCGAGGTCTTCCAGTTGGGGAACGCCGTTGATCATGGGTGGCCGCCGTACTACTTGTTGGCGGCGCCGACGATCTTCACCAGATCGACGAGGCGGTTGGAGTAGCCCCACTCGTTGTCGTACCAGCCGAGGATCTTGACCAGGTTGCCCTGGGACATGGTCAGTCCGGAGTCGAAGGTGACCGAGTACGGGGTACCCACGATGTCAGAGGACACCAGAGGCTCCTCCGAGTAGGCCAGGATGCCCTTGAGGCGACCCTCGGATGCGGCGGCCTTGAACGCCTCGTTGATCTGGTCGACGGTGGCCTCGGTCTTGAGCAGGCCGGTGAAGTCGGTGACCGAGCCGGTGGGCACCGGGACACGCAGCGAGGTGCCGTCGAGCTTGCCCTGCATGGCCTGGAGCACCAGGCCGGTGGCCCGGGCGGCGCCGGTGGAGGTGGGCACGATGTTGATGGCGGCGCTGCGGGCCCGGCGCAGGTCGGAGTGGGGGCCGTCGACCAGCTGCTGGTCACCGGTGTAGGCGTGGATCGTGTTCATGAGGCCCTTCTCGACGCCGAAGGCGTCGTCGAGGACCTTGATCATGGGCACGAAGCAGTTGGTGGTGCAGGAGGCGTTGGACACCACGATGTGGTTCGCGGCGTCGAAGGTGTCGTCGTTGACGCCCACCACGAAGGTGGCGTCGGCGTTGGTGGCCGGGGCCGACACGATCACGCGGGGGGCGCCGGCGTCCACGTGAGCGGCGGCCTTGGCCCGGTCGGTGAAGAAGCCGGTGGATTCGATCACCACGTCTACGCCCAGGTCACCCCAGGGCAGCTTGGCGGGGTCGCGCTCGGCCAGGATCTTGATGACGTCACCGTCGACCTCGATGCCGTCTTCGTGGACCTTCACATCGCCGTCGAAGCGGCCCATCACCGAGTCGTTCTTGAGCAGGTGGGCCATGGTGGCCACCGAGCCCAGGTCGTTGGCGGCGACGAAGTCGATGTCGGCGCCCTGCTGCTTGACGGCCCGGAAGAAGTTGCGGCCGATGCGGCCGAACCCGTTGATGCCGACACGGATGGTCATGGCTGAAGTACCCCTCATGGATGGTCTCGAGACGCCGGGTCCGGGGCCGCAGGCGACCCGCCCGGCTCAGGCTGGAACCTAGTTGACACCCCGAACCCCGACGAAAGCCCGACGCGCCCGCCGCCGAGCCATCCCTGGCCAAACCAGCCAGCCAACCAACCCGGCGAGGCCCGGCCATCCCGTGCCGTCGCTCAGCTCCGGTCGACGTCGCGGTGGGCTACCCCCGCCACCAGACCATGACCGGCCAGGCGCCGCGCCATCTCCTCGGCGATCGCCACCGACCGGTGCTTTCCCCCAGTACACCCGAAGGCAACCGTCAGATATGCCTTGCCTTCGGCCTCGTACGCCGGAGCCAGCATGGCCAACAGCGACTCGACGCGGCCGAGGAAGTCCCCGGCGATTGCACTTCCCAACACGTAGGTGCTCACCGCATCGTCTCGTCCGTCCATCGGCCTGAGCTCCTCCACCCAGTGGGGGTTGGGCAAGAACCGGCAGTCGAAGACCAGGTCCACGTCTACGGGGATGCCGTGTTTGTAGCCGAACGAGGTGACGGTGACCTGCATCCCGGGTGCATCGGTGGAATCGTCGAAGATCTCCCCCACCCGTCGGCTCAACTGGTGCACGTTGAGGTCGCTGGTGTCGATGATGGCGTCCGCTTCGGCCCGGATCGTCTGGAGCTGCTCGCGTTCACGCTCGATGGCGGCCTCCAACAGGGCACCGGCGCTGATCGGATGGCGCCGCCTGGTGCTCTCGAAGCGACGGACCAGGACGTCGGTGCGGGCGTCCAGGAACAACGTCCTGACCCGGGCGCCGCTGGCCCGCAGCGAAGCCAGCATCGAGGAGAGTTCGTAGGGATCCGACGACGCCCCGACCACCAAGGCCACGCGGCTGTCACCGCTGGTGGACACCGGGACCAAGCCAGCCACGTCGGGAATCAAGGCAACGGGCAGGTTGTCGATGACGAACCAGCCCTGGTCCTCCAACACGTCGGCCGCGGTCGACCGACCAGCCCCCGACAGGCCACTGATGATCGCGTACTCGTTCACCCCGGTCCCCCGATGGTCGTGGTCCGCTCTGACGCCTCGGCCAGGGCGCCCCGCTGCCGACGCACCCCTCCGATCACCGCCGCAGAAAGGCATGCCGCGGTGTAAACCGCCACCACCGACCACACCAGCGGATCGGTGAAGTCGCCCAAGTAGCGCACGTAGCCCACACCCGCTGCCACCGCACCCATCGCCGACAAGGTGACCTGGCGCTTCGGCCGGTAGGAGACCACCCCGAGGTTGTCGAGCACGAACTCGACCACGCCCGGTAGCGGGAACAACCAGAGCACCCATGGGTCCCAGGCCCCGTCCCACCAGTCTCCGATGGTCACCACGACACCGGCCACCAGCGCCAACGGGTACAGCACCAGGCACCGCCGACAGACATGCAGACCGGCCACGGTCGCGCAGCGCTCGTAGTCACGGGGCGGATGGTGCGACAACCACATCGGGGTGTCGGCCACCCCTGGGTCACCCCCGACGTCTTGGTGCAGGGTCGACGTCGGGTCCTCGTCACCTACCCGATCCCCCGGCGGGTCGCCGATGAGTCCGAGGGCACGCAGCCGGGAATCATCGGGCCGATCTTCTGTTTGCGAGTTGGCTGCCACCGAGTCGGCTTCGTCGGGGCCGACATCGTCACCGGATCCCGGCCCGGCACCCTGTAGCGCCCCGTCCGACGGCGACGATGTCAAACCCGCTCCTCACGCTCTGCCACCAGCACCAGAAGCCGAGGGATGGAAGACGCTTCGGCGTACTCGGCGGCTCGCGCCAGGAAGCCCGGAGGGGGGGCGGGTTCGAGCATCCGACGAAGGGTGAGCCCGGCGTCGGCCATGGCGTTCACGTAACGGCTCATGGGTCGGTGGATGAAGGGGATGAACACGTCCTTCTCCACCTCCTCGACCGAACTGTCCTCCACCAGATAGGGCCCGATGCGCCAGTACTGCTCAGGCGGATCCAGCACCTGATCGTCGATCCAGCCGCTGCCGGGGGTCTGGAGCAGAGGGTGGTTCAGGAAGAAGGCGAACCGTCCGCCCGGTGACAGCACCCGCGCCACCTCGCCGATCGCGTCGTCGACCGCCTCGATGTGTTCGAACACCAGACATGCGATCACCGCGTCGAAGCTGGCATCGGCGAACGGCAACGCATCGGCACCGCTGCGGGCGTAGCTGGGACCACCACCACGTCGGGCAGCCTCCGCCACCTGGTTGGCGGTCGGGTCGATGCCCACCACCAACTCGGCACCACCATCCACGGCAAGGCGGGCAACCTGGCCCTCTCCGGTGCCGACGTCCAGAACCCGGCTGTAACCGGCCAACAGGTCAGAGGCCAACGGCAGGATCTGTTCGGTGTACTCGGGGTCTGCCCCGTCGGTGAAGCCGTCCTGCCACCAGCCGGCATGAGCTTCCCAGAGGTCGATGTCGTCGGCCATGGGTTCCACGCTAGGCGTCGATCCAGCCTCCGCCGATGCAAGCCGCCGCCACGGTTCCGGCCAGCTCGGCTCGGACGATTCGGAGGCGAGCGGATCGGGACTCGACCAGTCAGTGCGACATGGCTGGCGATCACCCGCCGTGGAAACGAGCGTGAACCGCCTCCCCAACGGCGTCAGGCAGCCAAGTCAACGCTTTGAGCTGTTCCAGCGACGCCGTCTTGACCGCCTTCACCCCGCCCAGCTCCTTGGTGAGACGGGTCCGCCGGGCCTGGCCCAGACCGGGAATGCCGTCCAACGCCGACGAGGTCATCCTCTTGCCGCGCAGTTCACGGTGGAACGTGATGGCGAACCGGTGGGACTCGTCTCTCAGACGTTGGAGCAGGTACAGGGCTTCTGACTGGCGGGGGATCCGCACCGGATCCGGGGAACCAGGCAGGTACACCTCCTCGAACCGCTTGGCCAGCGACGCCACCGGGATCTCCTCGTCCAGCCCCAGCTCCTCGAGGACCCGCACGGCCACCCCCAGCTGTCCCTTGCCCCCGTCGACCACCAGGAGCTGGGGCGGATAGGAGAAGCGCCCTCGCTCCGATGCCGGCTTGTCCCGATCGGCCAGGTAGGCGGTGAACCGTCGAGTTAGTACCTCCTCCATGGCCCGGAAGTCGTCATTACCTTGACCGCTACGGATCTTGAAGCGCCGGTATTCGGACTTGCGAGGTAGGCCGTCTTCCACCACCACCATCGAACCCACGTAGTCGGTCCCTTGAAGGTGGCTCATGTCGAAGCACTCGATGCGCAACGGTGACTCGGGTAGGTCGAGCATCTCCTGAAGCTCGTTCAACGCTCGGGCTCGGCTGTTGTGGTCGGTGGCCCGCTTCAGGCGGTGGCGGACCAGCTCCTCGCGGGCGTTGTGGGCCACCGTCTCTTGCAGGGTCCGCTTGTCTCCTCGTTGGGGAACCCGGATCGTGACCGCGGAACCCCTCAGCCCGCTCAGCCAGCGCTCGTACACGTCGACGTCGTCGGGAGCACGCTGAACCAGGATCTGTCTGGGCATCCCGATGGGAGGAGGTTCGTCGTAGAACGCCTCCAAGATGCGAGCACCGAGCTCGGCGGGGCTGAGATCTTCGACCTTGTCGATCACGAAGCCCTTGCGTCCCACGACCCGGCCCCGACGCACGTGGAACACCTGGACGGCAGCCTCCAGATCGTCCTCGGCCACCCCGAACACGTCGAGGTCCTCGTTGCGGTCGGCGACCATCTGTTGACGTTCGATGGCCTTGGACACCGCACTCAGGCGGTCCCGCAACCGGGCTGCCCTCTCGAACTCCAGATCCGTGGCGGCAGCATGCATCTCGTCTTCCAGTCGGGCCACGACCTCGTCGGTGTCACCCTCCAGGAATCGCAGGAGCTCCTCCACATGACGCTGGTAGGTGGCCGCGTCGACCTCACCGACGCAGGGGCCCGAGCACTTCTCGATGTGGAACAAGAGGCACGGCCGGCCGAGCCGCTCATGGTGAGCGAACTTGTTGTCCGAACAGGTTCGCACCGGGAAGGTCCGCAACAGCAGATCCAAGGTCTCGCGTATGGCGTAGGCATGACCGTAGGGGCCGAAGTACCGCACTCCCTTGCGACGAGCACCCCTCATGACCATGGGCCTGGGCCACTCGTCTCCGACGGTGACGGCCAGATACGGGTAGCTCTTGTCGTCGATCAGGCGGATGTTGAACCGAGGACGGTGGGCCTTGATGAGGCTGTACTCGAGGAGCAGGGCCTCGACGTCGTTGCGGACCTGGATCCACTCCACCGTCTCGGCTGTGGCCACCATCTGGGCGGTGCGAGGCGGAAGGTTGGCCTGGAAGTAGTTGGAAAGGCGAGATCGCAGCGACTTCGCCTTACCCACGTAGATGACTCGCCCCTCACCGTCTTTGAACTGGTAGGAACCGGGAGAGTCCGGGATCGAACCGGCCGGGGGACGTTGCACCACCCCCACAGGTTGCCGGATGACGAGGCCACCTCCCACCCCGCGGACCGGTCGCCCTCTCCTGGTCCAGTACAGGCGAAGGTTCATTGGCCCGGTCGGCGGCTCCCGACCGATAGAGTCCGCAGTGCCGGCCTGGTATCCGGCGCCATATCCGATCCTGTGGCCGACATCCCCGTGGGCGAGGCGACCAGGCTGTCCCCACCGGCCACCGAGCAGGATCTCCCACGGAGGTTCAACCACCCAATGCTCAGGCTCCAGACCCCACTCCCCGAGCGGTACCGAGACGCCAGCCCAGACGAGCTGGAATCCATGATCAGCACCGCCAAGGCCACCCTCGGCGACCGGCTGTTCATCCTCGGTCACCACTACCAGCGAGACGAGATCATGAAATGGGCCGACGCCCGAGGTGACTCGTACCGCCTGTCGGTCCTGGCCCAGGAACGCCCCGATGCCGAATACATCGTGTTCTGCGGGGTGCACTTCATGGCCGAGTCCGCCGACATCCTCACCGCCGACCACCAGTCGGTGATACTCCCCGACCTCAACGCCGGCTGTTCCATGGCTGACATGGCCGACCTCGACGAGGTCACCGAAGCATGGGACGCGCTGGCAGAGATCATCGACGTGTCCGAGCTGATCCCGATCACCTACATGAACTCGTCAGCCGCGCTCAAGGCCTTCGTCGGTGAACACGGCGGAGCGGTGTGCACCTCCACCAACGCCAGAGCAGTGCTGGAGTGGGCCTTCACCCAAGGGCGCAAGGTGCTGTTCTTCCCCGACCAGCACCTGGGTCGCAACACCGGCATCGCTATGGGGTACACCCACGACGACATGGTGGTGTGGAACCCCCGCCAAGAGCTCGGTGGGCTCGCCGAGCAAGACATCCAAGCGGCCACCTTCTTGTTGTGGAAGGGGCACTGCTCGGTACACCAACGCTTCAGCCCGACCCACGTCGCCGCGTTCCGCGCCGAGAACCCCGACGGCATCGTGATCGCTCACCCCGAATGCGCCCACGAGGTGTGCAGCATCGCCGATCAGGTGGGATCCACCGACTTCATCATCAAGGCCGTCGCCGCCGCGCCCGCTGGAGCCACCATCGCCATCGGCACCGAGATCCACCTCGTCAACCGTCTGGCACAGGAGACCCCAGACAAGAAGGTGGTCTCGCTAGACCCGCTGGTGTGCCCGTGCTCGACCATGTTTCGCATCGACGCACCCCACCTGGCATGGGTCTTGGAGAACCTCGTCGAGGGCCGGGTGCTCAACCAGATCGAGGTCGACGCTGTCACCACCGAGTGGGCCAAGGTGTCACTCCAGCGGATGCTCGACATCACCCAGGGCAACCCGGTGTCGGGCGCCCGGCCCGTTCCGGCCTGATCCTGCTCCGCTGCCAGGAGCCAGGAGTCAGGAGCCAGGAGTCAGGAGCCAGGAATCAGGAGTCAGGCCAGCGAGGACACCGACACCACCGCTTCCACCGGGATGGCCCCGTAGATGTGGGGGAACGGCTGACCCACAGCGGCGGTGTCCTCCTCGACCAGAGCGACCTTCCCCAGTCCGGCCGGATCGACCTCGAGCACCGTCAGTCCGGAACCGTTACCGAAGTGGCGGGCCACCGTTCCTGCCACCTGATAACCCCACGAGCAGTGCACGAACCCCTCGACCTCGAGCGACGGGGGCGCCACCAGACCAGATCGCTGCGCAACCACCCAGTCGGCCCCGCTGATCAGGTGGTACAAGCCGTCCGGCCGGAGGGGTGGGCCGTCCGCCACAGGGGCAAGATCGTTCGTGGTCATGGCCGGAAACTAGTGGTGCGCCGACATCTCCCCGTCGGTCCGCCTCCCAACCTCCAACAGCACGAGCGGCAACAGCGCCGACACCAGAACCAGGTAGTTGACCTGGAACGTCCTGGCCGGGATCAAGACCGCCAGCAACGCCAGACCCGCCGAGGCACCCGCCGTCCACACCGAAGGCCACCGTCGAACCGCCATCAGCGGCACCACCAGGGCCACAACCAACCCCAACGCGGTGATCAACGCCAGGGCCGGCCCGTCCAACCCGGGTGCTACCGCGGGAAGGCCGAGCCCAGAGGTGGGCATGCGGGGCTCGACGCGGCCCAGGTTGAACCACACCGCGTCGTCGAGGAAGCTCCGATGGTCCACAACCAGCGCTGGAAGGATGGTCGCCGTCATCACCGCCGGAAAGGTCCACCAACGCCGCAAGGCTGCCCAGCCTCCGGACATCCAAGCCACCAGTGCCAGAGGGGGCAGCAGCACCGCCAACAGCAGCTTGGCCGACACCGCAACGGCCAGGGCCACTCCCGCCCACCCCGGGCTCCGGTCAGCCACGGCCAACGCGGTCACGGCCAGCGCTACAGCGAAGGCGTCGTTGGTCCCCCACGACAGGTAGATGACGGCGAACGCCGATCCGACCCCTAGAACCGCTCCGAGTCGTGCCCACGCTGGCTCGGGCCTGCGGGCCAGGGCGACGCTCGCTCCAACCACTGAGACCCAACCGAGAACCCGAGGATCCCAGGCCCGCTCGAACACCTCGGCCACGGCCACGAACGGAACGTTCACCAGTGCCGCCGCCGGAAGGTAGGGGAAGTGGCTCCCGACAGGGTTGTCGACCAACTCGCCATCGGCTCCCTGCACCTTTCGCCACGATGCCGGCAACACCGGCGCGAAGTCAGCGGTGTAGGGGTTACGTCCGTGCAACAACTCAACAGCGGCCGCCCGGGTGACGATCACTCCCCCGTCGTGTTCACGGTCGCGCTGGGGCATATCACTGGTGGCGCGAGCGACAGCCGCCATGGCCGCCAAGACCGCCACCAAGACGAGAGCTACGGGCAGAAGTCGCCGAGCCAGGCCCGGAGAGTCCGCCAGCACCATGGGTATTCCGAACGCTCCGGCAGTGCTGAAGCCCGCCAGCACGAGCCACTGGGGAGATCCGGTGATCACCGTCACCAGCAATCCCCCAGTCACCAGGACCAGCCCAGCCGGTCTCCAATACCGGGATCGGGGCTCGGGCAGCGGCTTGGCGGGTGTGGTCACGCACCAATGATGGCGGGTCAAACGTACGCCACACCGAAATGCCGTGAGGACAATCGCCGCCGGCGGCAGATGCCGGGCCGATTCCACCCAATCCCGTCAATCAGGGACCGATTATGCCGATCAAATGATCCGTTACATGCCGATCAGGTGAACAGCCTTGCGTCGCCTCCACCGAGGGAACCCCACGAATGACCTCCGAGGTCGTCACCACCAGCAGTCCGAACACCCGTCGTTTAGACGCCGTTGCGCCATGGCGTGATCGAAGGACCATCGGATACATCGTGGCGGCCACGGCTGTCTCCGCATTACTGGCTGTGTGGTCTCGTCCGCACGAGTACTGGCTCGACGAGGCCTACAGCCTGGCCGCTGCCCCTCGACCCTGGACCTCGATCAGAGGCGAGCACGGCACGATGAGTGCCTTTTACGTGATGATCGCGGGATGGACTCGCGTCTCCACCAGCCCGTGGTGGATCAGGGCACTCCCCATCGTGACCATGGCCACCGCCCTGATCACCTTCACCCTTCTCACCGTTCGCCAGTTCGGGCGTGCCGTTGGGGCCCGCGCCGGGATCCTTGCCGCTAGCGCGTACATAGTCGTCGACCTAGGGAACGAGATTCGCAGCTATGCCTTGGTCTGCCTGATCGTGGTGACGTCGTGGGCTGCTCTCGATCATGGAATCGACCGTCCGACCCAGCGCCGCTGGTGGGTCCTGCACACCGGCTGCTGTGTCCTCCTGCCCTTCACTCACGGCCTGGCCATGATGCAACTCGGCGCCCAAGCACTGGCGCTGCTGGCATCTCGGCCCGGCAGACCCTGCATCCAGCGCGCGCTTGCCGGCTATGGGGCGGGAGGTGCTGTACTGCTCGCTCTCGTTGCCAACGGCCTCGGGAAGGAAGGCCCTGCCAACTGGGATCCGCCTCCCAAGTGGAGTGATCTGCCCGCCGTACTGTCTGAGTACTCAAGCCCAGTTCCAATACTGGCCCTGATCATGGCCACCATGATGATCATCGGGGCCGTAATCGCTACCCGCTCAGCGAGTGCCGCCTCCACTCCCTTGGAGCGTTTCCGTCACCTCCAGCCCTTGGCGTGGGGGGTTGTGTCGTTCTCGGCCCTGCTCGCCTTCAGCCTCGTTCACAACCACCTGATCCCTCGCTACACCACCGCAAGTGCATTCGGCTTCTCCCTACTGCTGGCCATCGGCGCCGAGCGGCTTGACCGTCCGATGCCTCGCATCCCCCTCGCGACGATCGCACTCCTCATCACGTCGCTGATCGGCATTGCGATCCTCGCTGAGCGAGAACCCAGGGCCTGGACCAACGCCATCACCTATCTGGAAGCGGAGTCCGCTCCGGGAGACGCGATCATCTTCCCCACCGATGACGTCCGCCTCCCGTTCGAGGCCAACTGGAACCGCGACGACCGAGCGACGGAGTTGGAGTTGCTCGGCACCGGTGAACAACTTGGCACCCTGAGGCGCTACGGACCGCCGCGGACCATCGATGACCTGGTTGCCGCTACCGCTGACGCCGACCGCATCTGGGTGGTCAACCAGGGCTACGCCCACGTACCGGACCAGACCCCCGCGTTCCTGGCCGCCATGGCTCCGGAGTTCGAGGCCGTCACCGATGAGAGCTTCGGTCGCGGTGTGTCCATCACCCTGCTTCAACGGTCCGATCTCGGGACACATCGCTCCTGACCGGGAACACGCTTCAAGAGTCGAGCCCCAACAACGGTCTCAGGAACCGGCCGGTGTGAGACTCGGGGTTCTCGGCCACCTGCTCTGGGGTGCCCTCGGCCACCACCGTGCCTCCGCCGGATCCGCCTTCGGGACCGAGGTCGATCAGCCAGTCGGCGGTCTTGATCACGTCCAGGTTGTGTTCGATCACCAGCACCGTGTTGCCCTGGTCGACGAGGCGTCCAAGGACGGTGAGCAGCTTGCGGATGTCTTCGAAGTGGAGGCCGGTGGTGGGCTCGTCGAGCAAATAGATGGTGTGACCGGTGGATCGCTTGCACAGCTCCGACGCCAGCTTGATCCTCTGAGCCTCTCCACCCGACAGGGTGGGCGCGGGTTGACCCAGGCGCACGTACCCAAGCCCGACGTCGACCAGGGTCTGCATGTGGCGGGCGATCACCGGCTGGTTGGCGAAGAACTCCAGCGCCTCCTCACACGGCATGTCGAGCACCTCGGCGATGGACCGACCCTTGAACTCGATGTCGAGCGTGTCTCGGTTGTACCGGGCGCCCTTGCACACCTCACAAGGCACGTACACGTCGGGAAGGAAGTGCATCTCGATCTTGATGGTGCCGTCGCCAGCGCAGTTCTCGCACCGCCCACCCTTCACGTTGAAGCTGAACCGGCCCGGCATGTAGCCCCGGACCTTGGCTTCGGTGGTCTGGGCGAACAGCTTGCGGATGTGATCGAACACCCCGGTATAGGTGGCGGGGTTGGACCTGGGCGTGCGGCCGATCGGTGACTGGTCGATGTCGATCACCTTGTCGAGGTGTTCGATCCCGGTGACCTTCTTGTGCAGGCCCGGCGGCGTCTTGGATCGGTAGATCTTCTGCATCAATGCCCGCAAGAGGATGTCGTTGACCAGGGTGCTCTTACCCGACCCGGAAACGCCGGTGACGGCCACGAACTGACCGAGCGGAAACGAGACGTCGATGCTGTTCAAGTTGTGCTCGCGGGCTCCGACCACCCGCAACTCGGTACCGGTGGTCGGTCGACGGCTGGATGGGACCGGGATCGACCGTTTGCCGGCCAGGTACTGACCGGTAACCGACTCCTTGTTCTTGAGGAGTTGCTTGAACGTGCCGGCGTGCACGATGGCACCGCCGTGCTCTCCGGCGCCGGGGCCGATGTCGACCACGTAATCAGCGACGGCGATGGTGTCCTCGTCGTGCTCCACCACCAACACGGTGTTGCCGAGATCTCGGAGCCTCTGAAGGGTGTCGATGAGCCGGCGGTTATCCCGTTGGTGAAGGCCGATCGAGGGCTCGTCGAGCACGTACAGCACACCGACGAGTCCCGAGCCGATCTGGCTGGCCAACCTGATCCGTTGGGCCTCGCCACCAGCCAGCGTGGCCGACGAACGATGGAGAGACAGGTAGTCGAGCCCGACGTCGAGCAGGAACCCGAGCCGGGCGTTTACCTCCTTGAGGATCGGATCAGCGACTATCCGATCCCGATCCGAGATCGTCATCGCCGAGAAGGCGGCGGCAACCTCACGAATGGACATGGAGGAGAGCTGGTTGATGTTGTGGCCGTCGACGGTGACCGCCAGCGTGAAGGGCTTGAGCCTGGCCCCATCGCAGGCAGGGCACGGAACCTCCCGCATGTAGCCCTCGAACTGCTCACGCTGACTCTCGCTCTCGGTGTCTGCATGGCGGCGCTAGATCCATGTGACCGCACCCTCGAAGGTGGCGTTGTAGGAGCGGGCCCGGCCGAATCGGTTCTTGTACCGAACCTCGACCTTGCTCCCGCCGGTACCGAACATGAGCAACTTCTGCTGCTTGGCGGTCAGCGATGACCACGAGACGTCCATGGGGATGTCTCGTTCTGCACACAACGACTCCAACAACCGTTGGTGGTACTGGAGGTGACCACCAGCCCACGGGGCGATCGCCCCATCGGCCAGGGTCTGGTCTGGGTCGGGGACGACCAGGTCGACATCTACCTCGAACTGGGTGCCGAGGCCGTCACAGCGAGGACAGGCTCCATATGGCGAGTTGAACGAGAAGTTGCGGGGTGCCAACTCGTCGTAGCTGACGCCATCGACCGGGCAGGCCAGGTGTTGGGAAAAGGTGAGACGTTCGCCAGGTCCGTCTCCGTCCCGAGGTACCAGTTCCACCTCGGCCACACCATCGGCCAGCGCCAGTGCAGCCTCCAACGAGTCGGTGAGGCGACGTTCCATGCCGTCGCGCCGAACCAATCGGTCAATGACCACCTCGATGTGGTGGACCTCGTAGCGGGCCAACTCGACCTCGGCGGGTAGCTCGTGGACCTCGCCGTCGATCCGCACCCGGGCATAGCCCTGAGCTGCCAGGTCGGCGAGGAGGGTCTCGTAGTTGCCCTTGCGGCCGCGAACCACCGGAGCCAGGACCTGAAATCGGGTGCCCTCGGGAAGGTCCAGCACGCGGTCGACGATCTGCTGGGGCGTCTGGCGGGAGATGACCACCCCGTGCTCTGGGCAGTGGGGAACGCCGATCCGGGCGAATAGGAGCCGCAGGTAGTCGTAGATCTCGGTGACCGTGCCCACGGTGGAGCGAGGGTTCCGGCTGGCCGACTTCTGGTCGATCGAGATCGCCGGCGACAGACCCTCGATGAAATCGACATCGGGCTTGTCCATCTGGCCTAGGAACTGGCGGGCATATGACGACAACGACTCCACATAGCGACGTTGGCCTTCGGCGTAAATCGTGTCGAAGGCCAGGGATGACTTGCCCGAGCCCGATAACCCGGTGAACACGATGAGCTTGTCTCGTGGCAGGTCCAAGTCGACGTTGCGCAGGTTGTGCTCTCGGGCACCACGGATCACCAATGAGTCGGACACGGCGTCAGAGCCTATCGGCCCGACGACCAGGTGAACCGAACACACGTTCCATCAACGAGGGGCCGGACTCTGCCGACAGGCACGAGATGCCCGCCACCGGCTCCGCGCCCCCGCGGCAGCGTTCCACACAAGACGGTCACGCCGTCGTGTTGCTGGCCGTTCTCGGAGCGCTCTTATTGGGCTACGGCGCCTACCGCAACGCCTTCATACCTGGAGTCCACCCCGCCAACGTGGTGAACCCCGGCGCTCAAGGGCCGTCGGCGCGCGCCATCCTTCACGACTTTCCCGACGATCCGCTACCTCCGGGTCTCGGTCACGACGGCCAGCAGTACTACGCCGTGGCTCGAGACCCGTTCCATCTCGATCGGGTGGCCGAGCACCTGGACCGCCCTCGCTATCGGCTCCAGCGGATGGCCTTCCCGCTGACCGCTTGGGCCCTCCACCCCGGGGGTGGTGGTGACGGCCTCGTCCTGGCCATCTTCATCACCGGCGTCGTGGCGGTCCTGGCCGGCGCTATGGCCACCGGCCACCTGTCCCTGGCCCTGGGGGAGGGCCCCTTCCCGCCCTCGCCTTCGTGCTGGCCCCCGGAGCGTGGATGGCCCTTCGCTTCACCCTCGCCGACTCCTACGCCCTGGCCGCCGCGCTAACCGCGCTGGCCCTTTCGGTCCGAGGCCGTCACCGGTGGGCCGTGGTGGCCGCGGTGGTCGCGGTTCTGGCCAAGGAGTCTCTGATCCTGTTGCCGCTCGGACTGCTCATCCACTATCGGGATCGACCCCGGATGTGGCTGGTTGCCGGACCCGGGGCGGTGGCCACGGCTTGGTGGATCGCGCTCCACTTCCTGGTTACCGACCACAGCGCGGGAGTCATCGAGTTCACCTACCCGTTCGGCGGCTTGGCCAGCGCCGCTCGGGCGTGGACGGAGGGGAAGGCCCCGATCGCGATGATCACCGTGATCGGCACCCTGGCCTTTGCCCTGTGGGTGCTCTACCGGAGTGGGTTCGATCATCCTCTGGCCCCGTCCATCGCCCTCCAGGTCGCCTTCCTGACCGTTCTGGGCCACGACGTGCTCGCTCTGGATGCCAACGGGACCCGCATGACCATGCCGGTGCTGGTGCTTGCCGTGGTCACTCGGGCCACCCAGCGCTATCACCAGCCCTCGACCGACCCGGCGACACCACCGGCCGAGCCCGCCGTCGCGTCTTGAGCCACCGCTCGGCCTGGTCCTCCGGGAACCGGATTCAGAGGCATCAGGTCAACGTCGGTTGGTCTGGATAGCGAGGGTCCTTACCCAGGAGTGCCAGTAGGGCGCCCCGACCCCAACGCTTCGGGCCTCACGGGCCGGTCCAGGCAGGCCAGCAGCCCGACCAGGGATAACGGAAGCAACACGCGGGCATAGCCGACCCACGTGTACCAGACGACAGCTCCGAAGGTGGCCGACAACCCGAGGTGGACCACGATCAGCGAACGCCACTCCAGGCTTCGACTGCGGACCAGTCCGACCGTGGCCGGCAGCAGTATCAAGACCGCAGACAGCACCTCGCCGATCCGCCAGTGCGCGGCGACTTCGATCAACCCTCCGAACGGAACCGAAGACATCCGCTCCCCCGTCAGTTCCTGGCCACCACCCGAGCCCTGGGCCCAGGCACCGACCCAGATCCTCAGCACCAGCACCCACCACAAGGTAGGGAACGGCACTCGCAAACGGCCATCCCCACCTCCCGAACCAGGCTGGCCCCGCGTTCGAGCGATCGCAACGGGCCTGCCACCACCACACCACTCCGAGCACGAACGGAACGACGAGGAACGACTCACGGGTCAGGCCCGCCAGCGCGAACATACCCAGGGCCAACATCCGTCGACGCGAGCTCAGCCGTCGGTGGTCGACGCCCCACGGACCGATCCGCCATGCCGGCGCCAACGTCACCAGAGACAGGCCGAGCAGCGCCGTTCCCAACGCCTCGGGGCCGCACCTCAACAGGTCGACGTGGACCCCGGGAAACCCGAGGACCGCGATGCCCCACATCGGGCTGCGGCCCAACCGGGTGGCCATCGCTGCCATTACCGCCGCCAGCAGCGCCACGGAGGCAACGGTGAGCCCGATCATCACCATTGCGGCGCGGGCCGAGTCACCGAGGGTGAAGACCCATCCCAACCAGCCGAACAGAGGACGCTGGAGCCGATAGGCCTGCTCGGCCGACCCTCCCTGAATGCGCTCGGGCTGGCGGATGAAGGGGTCCTGAGCCATGTGGACGAAGAACTGCCCATCCCCCTGGTTGTGGAACAGCTCGACCTTGTTCGTCGGCGGATCGAAGGTAGAGGTCACCAGCCGGCCCTCCTCCCACGTCGTCGGGTCTGGGATCAACAGACGACGGTTGAACCAGCTGAACACGACCGCTCCGGCCACCACTGCGGCCACGACGGCGACCAGCACGATCTGAACGGCCTGCTCTCGACGCCCACCGGGACCGAGCTGGCCGCCGCCGGAGACCTCGACGATCAACCCCGAAGACCGGTCAGCCACGAGAGGACCATTCCCGGTCGAAGCATGGCGGTGCAGGCCGGTCAGGACCGTTCGAGCCGTCGGGCGGAAGACCGAACCGGTAGACGAGAACGCTGCCTCCAGCCAACGTCCCAACTGGGCAGTAGGCACGTAGCCAGCTCAGCTCGGCCCTCCACGTGTCTCGGAGCGCGGTGACACCCACGGCAACCCATCCGGTCACGTCGGCGGGGTCCGCTGCCACCAGTTCTCGAGTGCGCTCACCGACCACGAGTCCCCGCGTGGCACCGTAGGCCACAAAGGCACCCTCATGAGTCGAGGCCCATCGTCGCAGTTCGTAGAGGGCCTGACCGGCGTCGACGTTGGAGTCGCTCACCCACCGATAGGCGGGTCGAAACGGCGGTGGATTCCAAGCCAGGGAATGCGGGTGGGCGGCGACCATGGCCATGGCCTGAGATCCGACCACGACCAGAACGGCCGTCACCGCCACCACGCGGGTGAGCTGATGGCCGTTGTTCAGTCCGCCGCGGGCCCGTCGTTCGAGGATGGACCTGATCGGACCCACCACGGCACCGATCCCGACCAAGCCGAGGGCGATCGACGGCAGCACCACCCGTAGACCCAGGTTGAGCGGCTGCATGACCACGAGGAGCCATAGTGCCAGTGCCGGAGTGATCACGACCGCTACCAGGCGCTTCCGATGTGAATGCCGAACGGACAGGACCCAGCCAACCACGACCGCGACCAGGAGCCCGACGGGGAGCTTGAGCGCCGCGGCAACCGGGAAGTACCACCACTTACCGCCGTACCAGCTCTGACCCACGAGCGAGGCCGGACGGTTCATCCCGGCCTGGTCCAGGTAGGCAAAGCCGGCCTGCCATTCCAACGGGAGCGGCATCGCCCCCACAAGGGAGACCGTCACCGACGAAGCCTGGGCCGCGATCAGTCCCTCGAACCTCGCTGCAACCTGTGGAGGCGGACCCGACGGCGACAGACCCCGGTAGACCGCCCACAAGCACAACATCGCCACCGCCCCCACGACCATTACCTCCTTCAGAGCATCGAAGGGACGTCTCCGCAACTTGATCACCATGACCACGGTCACCCACATCGCCAGCACCAGAGCGGTGTGCCGGGTCGCAAGGGCCAGCCCCAGGACCACCCCGACCGCCAGAGTCCGGGTGCCACCTCGATGGTCCAACCAGCGCAGGGTGACCATCGCCATGGCCAAAGTGACCAGGGTGAAGGGAACGTCCAGCATCGCAAAGTGACCGAACCCGACGAAGAACGGCGTGGTCAGCCACGCGGCTGCTACCACCAGTCCTCCGTCCGGTCCGTGGAACCGACGCGTCAGCGCGTACAACAGAGCGGCAATTGCCACTCCTTCGGCCAGAACCACCATCCGTGCCCAAAAGAACGTGGGGTCGAGCCGACCGGCCTGGGCGTTGGCGGACACGAAGTCGTCGGACCAGTTGAACCACTCCCCTTCCTCCCAGGTCTCGGACTCGGGGACCACCGGATCAGCCAGCAACGCCGGCAATGCGGCCACGGCTTTGGGTAGCGCCGGGTGTTCTGGAACCATTCGAAGATCGCGGTGGACCAGCGCGGCCACCCCCGACGAGACGTCGACCCCTTCATCGACGGCCGGGGCATCCAGTCGGGCCTGTTGGATGCCGATGCCCACGAACAACAAGGTCAGGACGCCGAGCACGATCCAGCGGATCTGAGCGGGGATCCACGGGTTGATGCCGCCAGCAACACTTGATCCACCATCAACTGATGCCAGCTCGCCGTCGGCTGAGGCCGCGGATCTGACCACTGTTGCTCTCCCGGGCGTCGTAGCCACGCGACATATTGACACCGACGACACCGGCCCAGCTGCCATGCGCTCCAAGCCCGGCTAGACCCACCACCGCCAAGGAGGTGAGCCTCGGCATAACGATGCCGTGCTTATGGGTCGGCTCGCCTAACCGCTCGCCTCCTTAGCCTGGATCCACCGATCGAGCTTGGGTTGTGCTCGATTGTCCTTGGTCACCCAGGAGAATCGGGTTCTCTGTGCCACCGTTAGTGCTCGGCTGTCTGACGAGCTGAAGTCACAGGACTGGGCGGGGGTTTGGGGGCAGATCCCTTCGTGGCGGAGCCCCCGACCTGCGGAGATCGGCTTTGCCGGTCGTAGCAGCGAAGACGTCGGCCTCAGGCCGGCTACCGAACTCCGCCGGAAGGCTCTGCCTTTCGGTGGATCCAGGGCCCCTAGGCTCATCTAGCCCGTGTACCTACCGATGGTCGACAGATGCCTGCCCCAGACGAGTCAACACCGGGTGCCCTTCCGGTGGCCGCAGACGCTGGCGGCCCGATCGTGGGTTTGCCTGTGACCGGTTGGCGGGCAGAGCTCCTGGTCGGGTTGGCAATGGTGGCGATCTCGGCGCTTTTCGTCGGTGTTCGACTCTCGAACCACGACTTCGACCCGACGGTGTTCATCCTGGCCGGCGAGGAGGTGACCGATCCGGCCGTCAACCCCGACATGTTCATCGTCGAGGGGGCGTTCGGCTACGACGGACAGCGCTACTACCGCCTGTCGCGCAACCCGTTCACCTCCGAGGTCGAGGAGTTCGGTATCACCTTCGATCGGCCCGCCTACTGGCAGAAGCGGATCGGCTACCCGTTCATCGTCTGGTTGGTGTCCGGGTTCGGCCGCGCCGAGGTGGTCCCGTGGATGATGATCGCCGTGAACGTGGTCGCCGTCGGCGTGATCGGGACGGTGGCGGCACGCTTGGCCCGCATGCACGAGCGGTCACCGTGGCTCGGACTCATCCCTGCCGCCTGGGGTGGCTATGTGGTGGCCATCTCCCAGAACCTCACCGAAGCGGTGGTCGGAGCGTTCCTCATCGCGTCGCTTTTGGCTCTCCGCCGACAACGCTGGGCCCTGGCCGCCGCGGGACTGGTGGCAGCGGCTCTCACCCGGGAAACATCGCTCATCTTCTCGGTCGCGCTCCTAGCCACGTCGTTCTCTCCGCTCGTGCGGCGTCTCGCTGCTGCCAAGGCTGACGACGGTTCGCCGGCGCGTGGCCCGAGGGTTCCGGTATGGGTGCCAGCGATCCCCATCGCCACCTATGTGGCATGGAGAGCCGTCATCAACAGTCGTTGGGTCGGAGCCATAGAGGGAGGGACCGAAAGCGATGCCCTGCTGGCGCCACCGTTCGTGCGCTTGGTCGAGTATCTGGCGACCGTCATCAGAGATCCGGGTGCAGCGAGCATCGTGAACCTGGCACAACTGGGGCTCACCATCGCCGCCGCCGCACTGCTGACGCTGGCCTGGCGTGACCGGCGCAGTGGTCTTCCACATGAACGTCTGGCCCTAGCGTTGCTCCTGGTCCTGTTCGTGAGCTTGCCGGTCTGGCAACGGGGGCAGGCCTATCTGCGATGGGCGTGCGAACCGGTGATGATCGGCTGGCTGGTGGCCCTTGGGGCCCGTTCGAATCGGGTGCGCGGCCTAGCAGTGGTCGTGGCCTTGCTCTGGACCGTCACTGCGGTGGATCTGGTCACGTTTCCCGGTCTCGACCTCGGTGTCGACCGAGCCCTAAGCCACCTGCCCTTGGTCGGGCCGGGAATCAACGCACCTGTTGGAGTTCCCTCCGCAGGTCCTTGATCTCATCGCGAAGCCGGGCCGCGTATTCGAAGCGGAGCTCGGCCGAAGCGTCGGCCATCTCCTCTTCGAGGGTGCGAATCAACCGTTCCAGCTCATCGCCGGGCAACTCGGCCAGGTTCTTTCTCCGCTGACGATCCGCCTCGGAGTCCCGGCGCCGATCACGGCCGGGCACGGGTGCAGTCTGGCTGGGACGGAGGTACTCCAAGATGTCGGTGACGGCTCGCCGCACCGTCTGCGGGTTGATCCCATGCTCTTCGTTGTAGGCCTCTTGGAGGCCACGCCGACGATTGGTCTCCGAGATGGCCCGTTCCATCGACGGCGTCACCACATCGGCGTACATGATCACCTGGCCGTCGACGTTTCGCGCCGCCCGGCCGATCGTCTGGATCAAGGACGTCTCGCTCCGCAGGAAGCCTTCTTTGTCTGCGTCGAGGATGGCGACCAGTGACACCTCGGGCAGGTCGAGTCCCTCACGGAGAAGGTTGATGCCGACCAGGACGTCGAACTCTCCGAGCCTCAGGTCCCGGAGGATCTCGATCCGCTGAACCGTGTCCACCTCTGAGTGGAGGTAGCGGACCTTGACACCGAGCTCGAGCAGGTAGTCGGTGAGGTCCTCTGCCATCTTCTTGGTGAGAGTGGTGACCAAGACCCGGTCCCCTCGCCCGACGCGATCGTTGATCTGGTCGATCAGGTCGTCTATCTGGCCCTTCGTCGGCTTCACGATCACTTCTGGATCTATGAGGCCCGTGGGTCTCACGATCTGCTCCACCACGTTGGTGGAGACCTCGAGCTCGTAGTTGCCGGGCGTGGCCGACAAGAAGATGGTCTGGCCGATGCGATCCATGACCTCCTCGAAACGAAGGGGACGGTTGTCGGCCGCCGACGGCAGCCGGAAGCCGTGTTCGATCAACTGCTCCTTGCGAGACCTATCACCTTCGTACTGGCCGTGGAGCTGGGGAACGGTGACGTGGCTCTCGTCCATGACCACCACGAAATCTCGGGGGAAGAAGTCGATGAGGGTTCCCGGAGGCTCACCCGGGCTTCGACCATCGATGGGAGCCGAGTAGTTCTCGATCCCGTTGCAATACCCGACCTCCTGCATCATCTCCAGGTCGTATTGGGTTCTCATCCTGAGCCGCTGGGCCTCTAGCAGCTTGCCTTCAGCCTCGAATGTCGCCAATCGCTCCTGAAGTTCCTTCTCGATCCTCACGATGGCCTCGGTCATGCGTTCCTGGCTGGCGACGTAATGGGTGGCCGGCAAGAACACGAACTCTCGCTCAGACCGGACCTGTTCTCCGGTGAGCGGGTCGACCACGAGGATCCGTTCGATCTCGTCACCGAACAGCTCGATCCGGACCGCGGTCTCGTCATAAGCGGGGTGGATCTCGATCACGTCTCCCCGGACCCGGAATTTTCCTCGGGTCAGGTTGGCGTCGTTGCGGTCGTACTGCATGTCGACCAGACGTCGCAGAAGGCCCCGGTGGTCGATCTCTTGACCGACCTCGATGTGGAGCATCTGATCGCGGTATTCCTCCCGGGAACCGAGCCCGTAGATGCACGACACCGAGGCCACCACGATCACGTCTCGCCTGGTCAGCAAGGCGGCGGTGGCCGAATGGCGAAGTCGGTCGATCTCGTCGTTGATCGACGAGTCCTTCTCTATGTAGGTATCCGACGCGGCCATGTAGGCCTCGGGCTGGTAGTAGTCGTAGTAGCTGACGAAGTACTCGACCCGGTTGTTGGGGAAGAACTCGCGGAACTCTCCGGCGAGCTGAGCCGCCAACGACTTGTTGGGGGCCAGGACCAGCACCGGGCGTTGAAGCCGTTCGATGGTCCAGGCGATCGTGGCGCTCTTGCCCGAACCGGTGATGCCCAACAGGGTCTGGAAGCGTTCACCACCCTCCACCCCTTCCACGAGCTGGTCGATAGCAGCGGGCTGATCTCCGGCCGGGCCGAACGGAGAGACAACTTCGAAGCGCGGTCCCTCCGAGTCGCTCTGCATCACCGACGATTCGTTTTGCCCAGCGGAAGCCATGACCGAGGAGGCCAGGTCCGAGTCGGCGGGTTGCTCGGGATCGTGCATCTGATCAGCCTACGGACGTCCACCGACAATGGATCCAGGACTGGGAGGCGAGCCAATCGGTGAGCCGAGCGACAACGACGGGACCTATCGGCTAGGAGCCTTTGAGGTTGACCGATTCCTCCGCCAGGTCCTGGATCCAATTCCACAACCGCTCCACCTCGCGGTCCAGGTCCTGCTCGGTCCCCGAGTTGTCGACCACGAAGTCGGCCAGGCTGAGTCGTTGGGAACGCGTGGCCTGACGGGCCATGCGGGAACGGGCATCGGGCTCCCTGATCCCCCGGAACTTCACCAGGCGCTCCACCGCCACCTCGGGGTCCACGTCGACCACCACTAGAGCCGCCATGTCACTTCGACCGGACTCGACCAGCAGCGGAACATCGAGGATCACCACGTCATCTGATGCGGCCGCCGTTTCGAGACGTTGGGCGATCTCGGCGCCTACTGCGGGGTGGACGATCGCGTTCAGGTCGGCCAAGGCCCGCGGGTCGTCGAACACCACATCGGCCACAGCCTGGCGGTTGAGCGACCCGTCCGAGGCAACGATCTCGGGTCCGAACCGCTCGACCATCGCGTCGAAGACCGCCTGGCCGGGCTGTTGCAGGGAACGGGTGATGGCATCGGCATCGACGACCACCGCACCGAGCGCCGCGAGGCGAGCAGAAACCGAGCTCTTTCCTGAACCCATTCCGCCGGTGAGACCGATGAGAAGCATCTCGCCACCGTAGGCGCACTAACACCCACATCGCGCGGCCCCAGCGTCGTAGCCTCTCGTTTGATGGCCGCCATCTCCGGGGACAAGACGATCTCAGAGGAACTACTCGCCTCCTTCGAGCCTGCCACCGTTACCTCCGGTTCGGCCCTCGACCGGGTAGCAGGCTTCAAGCCAGCGATCCTGGCCATCCGCGGTGGCACCACGGTTATGTCCATCGTTCTGGCTGCCCCCGCTTTCGTCGAGCGGGATTGGCGGATCGTCGCCTGGACCGGGCTGATCGCCGTGTACAACATCGTCCGGCTCGCCTTCCCCATCCGCTACGTCACCGCCGATACCTCCAGCCTGCTCCGGGTGCTGTTCGAGGTCGTCCTGCACGTGCTGGCCGTAGTGGCCACCGGGTACTGGAATTCACCTCTTGTCTTCGCCTTGATAACTGCGGTCATGGTGGCCGGCTTCGCCCGTGGATTCGGTTTTGCTCTTCGAATCGGCCTGGCATCAGCGATGGCCGTGAGCATCCCGTACCTCGTGGCCAGCGATCCCGTCGAGGAGGTTTGGCGCGAGACGGTGCAATGGACCGCCGAACTCGTCCTGGTGGCCATGATCGCCGGCTACGCCCGTCGGGTCACCGGCGAGGTCGACCGTCAGCACACCATGGCGCTGGATCGGCTGGGACGTCTCACCGACGCCAACCTGCTCCTCCATTCGCTCCACAGCGTCACCCAGACGCTGCCAGCGTCCCTCGACCTCGACGACGCGCTGGACACCACCGTCGGCCGATTGCGAGACCTCTTCGATTTCGATGGGGCCGTGGTCTTCCTTCTCGACGAGACCGACCACATGTGGGTCGTAGCCCGATGGGAAGGTCCCCGTCCAGCTCCCACCTACACCACCGAGTCGCTTCCGGCGGCTGCCGTCGAGGCCATCGAGACCCGTCTCCCGGTGCTCGTCCACCGCCTAATGCCCGACCGCCCTGGCGTCGCCGTGGAGATGGCTTCGGGCCTGTACGCCCCGCTACTGGCACGAGACACCGTGCTCGGACTCATCGCCCTCGAGCACCATGACTCGCACCACTTCGCGCCGCGGGATCACGAGCTGATGCACGGGTTCATGGAGCCGGCCGCCCTGGCCATCGACAACGCCCGATGGTTCGCCCGGCTCCGCACTGTCGGCGCCGATGAGGAGCGCACCAGGATCGCCCGCGACCTTCACGACAGGATCGGTCAGTCCCTCGCCTACCTGGCCTTCGAGCTCGACCGCATCGTCAAGACGAATAGCAAGGGTGACGACATCACCCGGCACCTCGAACGCCTCCGAACCGACGTCCGAGGGGTAATCGGCGAGGTCAGAGACACGCTCTATGACCTCCGAACCGATGTGACCGACGAGAGGGACCTGTCCCAAACCCTCCGGGAGTTTCTCGACCGCGTGCAGGCTCGCAGCGAACTGGACATCCGCCTCGACACCCAGAGCAGCGGCCGCCTTCCCCTCCTCCAGGAGCGAGAGCTGTGGCGAATGGCCCAAGAAGCCGTCACCAACGTCGAGCGCCATGCCAAGGCATCCAAGGTCGCAGTCACCTGGCGTAGTGACGGACAAAGAGCGGTGCTGATCGTTGCCGACGATGGTGTCGGTTTCCCTGCGGGCCGTGCCGGGCGCCTCGACAGCTACGGCATCATCGGCATGCGGGAACGGGCTGCCAGCATCGGGGCATCGCTGGACATCTCCAGCGAGGTTGGGGTCGGAACAACCGTACGCTGCGAGATCAAGGCCGCCTGACCACCTTTGCTTCGGTCAACCTCGGCGCTGCTGCCGTTCTGTCCAGCGCACCGGCCACAACTCGGTATCCTGTCGGCCGGAGATCCGGTTGCTCGGACCTGTGCTCGTGGGGGTCCCCCGCCCCACAGAGGAGAAGCCCCATGACAGTCCGACTGATGCTCGCCGACGACCACCGGATGCTGCGAGAAGGCCTGCGACGCAGCCTTACCGAAGACGGCTTCGACGTGGTCGGTGAGGCATCCGACGGAGAGGAGGCCGTCCGGCTCGCCGGAGACCTCCGTCCCGACGTGATCCTCATGGACGTCACCATGCCCGATGTCGACGGGGTCGAGGCCACCCGGCGGGTTCGCCGCCTCTACCCCGACATCCAGGTCGTCATGCTCACCATGCACGCCGACGAATCGGTCATCTCCGAGGCCCTCCGTGCCGGTGCCGCCGGCTACCTGGTGAAGGACTGCTCCATAGAGGAGATCGCGGCCGCCATCCGCATGGCCGCCAACGACGAGGCCGACCTCTCTCCGACGTTGGCCGGGGCCATGCTGTCGGAGGTACGCCGGATGACACCGGTCCCATCACTGGAGGACAACGAACAGATCGTCACCCGGCGAGAGATCGACGTCCTCCAGTTGATCGCGGACGGCTGCTCCACTCCCGAGGTGGCAGAGCGGCTGTTCATCAGCCAGAAGACCGTTAAGAACCATCTGGCGTCCATCTACCAGAAGCTCGACGCCAGAGACCGTACCCAGGCTGTCCTACAAGCGGTCCGAATGGGAATCGTCCGTCTGAGCTGATCCCAGCCCAAGCCTCTCGACTGTTGGCAGTTGGCAGTTGGCAGTTGGCAGTTGGCAGTTGGCAGTTGGCAGTTGGCAGAGCAAGCCTCGCATCGCATCCAATCGCCGAAAAACTGGGACGGAGGGTGGAGCCAGGCTCCACCCTCCGTCAGGTTCCCTCCACTCCCCCGAATGGACGGAATACTTCTAGAACTCACCCACCCACCCTGTTCTGGGGGGGTTGGATATGCAGATGGACCGCGTGGGCCCGGTCAGCCGTTCAGCTGCACTGAGAGTTGGTGTCACCCATGGCGGCGCCGACACAGTTGGCATTGTTCCCCATCATGCCTTTGCCTCCATTGCCGAAGAACGACACAGCCGAGAACGTCACGACGGCGATCAGAGCGAGCATCAGCGAGTACTCGACGAGCCCCGCCCCCTCTTCGTCCTTGACCTGTCGGATCTTGCTCGAGCGCTTGTGCATTGCGCCCTCCTTTCCGAGTCCTGCCAGAAGTATCGACAGTCAGGGGCGGCGACTCGATAGGTCATCAGGCCCATCGCGATGGCGAATGTCACGCCGCTCCCGGCACATACGGGCCATTAGGCCCATCCCTACTCGGGAAGAGCCACCACCCACGTTTCATCCTCGAAGGCGATCTGCCAATCGGGTGACTCGGCCAGCCACTCACCGAATCGGCTGTCCGAATCCCACAACACCGCTGTAGGCCGTGATTCCTCGAGGATCTGCTGGTAGTTCCCGTTCACATCGATGAGACCGACGTACCAACGCACGACCTCGATCGGGAACATGTCGACTCGGTCGTCTATGAACACCCGGGCCTCATCTGGCCCATAGGCGAACTCCATGTAGTTGCCCACCACGTCACGGCTGATGACCCTGGCCTCTGTCCCCAGGTACCCGTTAGCGTCCATCCAGGCCAAGGCTTCCTGAGGGTAGGGCTCGAAAGCCGTCGGCTGAGCTCTCAACTCGATGATCCCCACCACTACAAGGGCCACCGCCATTGCATGTAGCGCCGGAGCCGCCACCGCTGGGCGTTTGGCTCCGTCGATCCGGCCCAGACCGCTGAGACCCTGGGCGAGCAACGGGGTGAGAACGATGCTGGCCTGGAGGATGTTCCTGGCGCTCACAACAGCTGCGGCCCCGAAAACGAGCAGCGGCAAGACGTTGCGCCACGACCGAGCCCTGATAACCACAAGTACCGCAGTCAGGATCAGCATTGCGATGAACACTCGGTCCACTCCGGCCGTGACCCCGATCCGCTGCCACTCCTTCACGTACTGGAACGCCTCACGCCGCTCCAGCATCTGAACGGGGAACACCAAGATCCGAGGGCCTATCGGATTTACTCCCCCGGCCAGGGTGCCCACCACGACCCACAGGAGGGCGCGCAGCTCGACTCGGGGCTCTTCTCGTACGTCTAGCCAACGCCCAAATGCCAGGAGCACCAACAGGACTGGAGCGAAGGGGAACGAGCCATGTGTGTTCACCCACACCCACATCACCGGGACCAACCACCGTGGATCCAGGCGATCATTGGCCGCTAGGAGCACCAACGCCAGACCAATGGCCCCGAACAGGAATGGACGTTCGGTCCACATCCCCGTCCCCAGCGCCACCACCAACAGACCGGCCAGAAGCCGCCCGACAAGCCCCGAGGCCGCGTCTGTGAGCTTCCACAGCAGGGCTAGGAGAATTCCGACCAACATGGCGGTCAGCAGCCGAAGGCCGTTGAACCCAGCGATCTTCTCGACGGCCGCATAGATGACGCTGGCACCCCAACTCTGAACGGTCCACGGCTCGCCGAACGCGGTCCACGAGTATGGATCGACTGTCGGAACCGATCCCCGCTCGAATATGAGCCTTCCGGTCGCCAGGTGGGTCAGGAAGCTGTTGTCCTGAATGGGTGACAGGCCGATCCTCACGGCAACGAACAGCAACAACATGAACACCACACCATCCAGAGATGGGTTGGCCAACCGGTTGCCCAACGTCAGCAAGCCGACAGCCGACGAGGTCGAATTGGTCAAGTCATCCGATATGGAGCCGGGTGCCGTGGCGATACCTGTCTCGGGTTCGGACCGATCCGGACCTTCATCTGGATCAGCAGATGGCAAGGCTCTCCTCAGAGGCTGTTCATCATCGAGATGATGGCCGGGCCGATCACCACCACGAACAACGCGGGGAACACGCAGAAGACCATCGGGATCAGCATCTTCACCGGTGCCTTCTGGGCCCGTTCCTGGGCAAGCTGGCGACGCTTGATCCGCATCTCGTCGGCCTGGGCCCGAAGGACGCGGCCGATCGAGACACCGAAGGTGTCGGCCTGGAGGATCGCCAGCACGAACGACCTCAGCTCGGGCACGTCACAGCGCCGCTCCATGGCCCGCATGGCGTTGGCCCGGGATGAACCGGCGCGCACCTCACCCAGCATTCGGGCGAACTCCTCAGTCAACGGTCCCGGTACCGCGGCGACCGTCCTATCCAGCGCCTGCTCGAAGCCCAGACCTGCTTCGACGCTGATGACCAGGAGGTCCAAGACGTCGGGCAGCGCACGGCGGATTGCGTTCTGACGTTCCTCCACTCGCCGGTTGATCATGGCGTCGGGACCCAGTACGAACACCACGCTCATCAACAGCGCAGAAGCGAGGCCGGTCATTCCGCTCATGCCGGCGAAGCCGTAGATGAACCACCACACAACCGGTACCAGGGCGATGAGAACCACCCGGAGGGCGAAGAAGCGATCGACTGTGTCCTGATCGCGGTAGCCCGCGGCCATGAACCTAAGTCGAGTCTTCTCCTTGTACCCCTCAGGCGTGAAGCGGTTGCCCAACCCCGACAGCGTGTCGACCACGGGAGCTACCGTGCGCTCACGCATCGGCTTGAGGAGCTCCTGCTCCCGCACGTTGTCAACCTCGTAGCCCTCGAGCTGACGAAGAGACGCCCGCACCGTCGACCGCTCCTCGGCCGAGGAGCCGAGGACGAAGATGATGGCGCCGATACCCGCGCCCAGAAGGATGATTGCTAGGGGAAGCACAAGTTCCTCAGATCTCGATGTTGATGGTCTTCTTCATCCAGATGAAGCCGATGACGGCACTCACGAAGGCCAGCCCGAGCATGGCCTGACCAAGGCCGGTGTTACCCAGCGGGGACATGTACACCGGATTCGATGCCCACATGAACAGGCCGAGGCCGACAGGCAACAGCCCGAGGATGATGGCCGAGATCCGACCCTCTGCGGTGAGTGCGTTCACGTCGCGGCGGAGACGGTCGCGCTGGACCATGGTCTCCGACACCGTCATGAGCAGCTCTGACAGGTTGCCACCCACCTCACGCTGGATTCGGATGGCCATCACCGCCCAAGCAAAGTCAGGGCTGGACATCCGTTCGGCCACGCCGTCCATGGACTCTTCGAGCTCACGTCCGAGTCGGGCCTCGGTGACCACCCGCCGAAGCTCCTTGCCCATCGGCTCGTCCACCTCCTGGGAGACGGCCTCCACACCCTGCATGAGCGAATAGCCAGCTCGAAGAGAACCCGACAAGAGCTGAAGGGTATCGGGGAGCTGGTTCACGAAGGCCTTGGCCCGACGCCCCGCCATGAAGCTGACGATCGCCAGCGGAACGAGCGCCGCCAGCACCCCCAGGACCAAACCTGGGACCATTCCCAGACCGAACAAGCCCATGAGCGTCACCAGGGCGACGCCGGCCACATAGAAGAACAGCGCCTCTGCTGCACGCAGCGGCAGGTCGGCACGTTCCAGGAGCGAGGACACCTTCTCCAAGAAGCCCTGCTTCTCGGCGAACTCCTCGGTCATCTCGACGGCACGCTGCAAGAACGCGGTCTGCGCCAGTGCCTGTTCGTCGGCATCGGCGTCGCCCGGAGCACCTTCGGTGTATGGGCTCAGCACCGACGCCAGACCCGTGTTGCTGCTCCCCGCCAGCTGGATGGCGGCGTACACCAACAACCCGATGGCGACACCCATCACCAGCACTGGCAGGATGGGAGTGGAACGGAGCCAGTCCGGCCCGAATGCCTTCTTGACGGTGACCACCTGAGTGGCACCAGCGCCCTCGGCCTTCGCGCCAGCCACGTAGTTGCGTTCGATCGACTGGGCGCCGATCGTGACCTCGACGTCTACCGCTCCCTGGGACACCTTCGACGCGTAGGTGGCCACGAACTGGCTGTTCATCGTCTTGTCGGCGTTCTCGAACGCCTTGGCGATCTCTGCCGAGGTTCCGGCCTGGAACGAAGCTCCGCCGGCACGGTCGATGATGCTGGCTATGGCGTCTGAATCGACCTCGCCCTCCTTGTGAGTGAGCTCGACGGCGAACAGGGCCGCACCCGAGGAAGCAACCGAGGCGCGGGCACCCGACAATTCGGTTTCGGAGACATCATCTGACCCGTCGGTCACGAGCAGCAGGTTGGGTTGGAGACCGGGACGGCTCTCGAACAGGCTCGTGGCTTTACGAATGCCATCGTTCATCGCAGTACGGGCATCAGCCCTGGCGTTCATACCGTCGAGCGCAGCCTTTATCTGCTCAGGGCTACTGGTGAACGCCGACTCGACGACAACATCGCTACCGAAGCTGACCAGGGCCATCTGGTCTCCCTCGGGAAGGTCGTCGGCCATCTTCTGGATGGCGTCCTTGGCGGCAGTCAGAGCGCCGTCGTCAGCCATGGAGCCCGACAGGTCGACCACGGCCACCGTACCGAGCCGGCGACCTGTCTTTCGCAGGTCTACGAGGTCGTCAACCTTTACAGCAGCACCATTCTCACGAATGGTCAGCTCCTGCAAGGCCTTGGTATCTCCAGTCCACAGGACCGTCATCGCCACGGCCTTCTGGGAAGTGCCGTCGATCCCGCGCACGAGGAAGGTCGGCTCCGGTCCTGATTGCGCCGCCACCGAGGAGATTCCGACCAGCAGCAAGAAGCTGGCGAGCAGCGCGGCGAATACGGCCCTACGGCCGTTACGGGCCATTACCAGGCCCCCGCAGCGCGCTTGGCGAACTGCTCGGGTTGGAAGACTTCTGGTCCGAGGCGGATGCCCTGGTCGGCCAGCTTCTCAGCGAACTTCGGTCGCACACCGGTGGCCTTCAGGTGGCCACGGAAACGGCCGTGCTCATCCACGCCCATTCCGAAGTCGAACAGGAACACGTCCTGAGTGGTGATGACGTCACCTTCCATGCCTTGGATCTCGGTGATGTGGGTGATACGCCTGGTGCCATCCCGGAGTCTGGTGAGCTGCACCACACAGTCGATGGCCGAAGCCATCTGCTCACGGATCGCTCGCACAGGCAGGTCGAAACCTGCCATCAGCACCAGGGTCTCCAGGCGGGCCAGCGTGTCTCGAGGGCTGTTGGCGTGGACGGTGGTGATCGAGCCGTCGTGACCGGTGTTCATGGCCTGGAGCATGTCCAGCGCTTCACCGGCACGACACTCCCCCACCACGATCCGGTCGGGCCTCATACGAAGGGTGTTCTTCACCAGATCTCGAATGGTGATCTGGCCCTTGCCTTCGATGTTCGGTGGCCGGGCCTCGAGGGCCAGCACGTGTTCCTGGTGGAGCTGGAGCTCCTTGGCGTCCTCGACGGTGATGATGCGCTCGTCACCGGGAATGAAGGACGACAACACGTTCAGCGTTGTCGTCTTACCGGTGCCGGTACCACCGGCCACGATGATGTTCAGACGCCCCACCACCACGGCTTGGAGGAAACGGGCCGAGGCCGCGTTCAGCGTCCCGAACCGGATCAGATCGTCGATCTGGTAGGGGTCCTTGGAGAACTTACGGATGGTGAGGAACGGGCCGCCGATGGCCAACGGATGGATCACGGCGTTCACACGGGAGCCGTCGGGTAGACGGGCATCACACAACGGCTGAGCTTCGTCGATTCGCCGACCGACCTGCCCCACAATCTTGTCGATGATCCTCCGCAGGTGGGTCTCGTCCACGAAGCTGGCCCCGGTCTTCTCCACCTTGCCGGAACGTTCGATGAACACCCGGTCGGGACCGTTCACCATCACCTCGGTGATGTCTTCGTCCTTTAGGAGACGGTCGATAGGCCCATAGCCCAAGATGTCGTCAGAGACGTCCTGGATGAGCTGAGCCTTGTCGGCCGCCGACAACGGGGCGCGTTCTACCGCCAGAGCAGCGTGGAGCTGGTCCTGGACGCGGCGACGCAGATCATCCTCCGAGAGCCGCTTGTCGTAGAGGATCGGGCCGAGCTCGTCGATCAGGTGATGGTGGATCTTCTGGCGGAGCTCATCGAGGACCGGATCCCGGCGCTTGTTGACCGTTCCGGCTCCGTTGCCCTGCTGTTCGTGGAGACGCTTGTAGAGGGACACAGGTCCCTATCGGCCTCGCCTCGCCGCGCTAAAGGCAACTCGGCGAGATCCTTGCGACGCTGTCGGCCTGACCCCGGGCGCGACAGAACGTGGGCCCATCGCGGCCCACTCAAAACGCGATCAAACCCTCAGCCGAGCAGCCGCTGGACCCCAGCGATCGGCAGCGCCCGGGTTCAGCGCCAGCCGCGCTTCTTGGCCGCGGGCTCGGTCGACGGCAGGAACAGGTCTGCCACCTGCTCCAGGCTCTTGGCGATCGCCGACTTCGGAGAATCGATGACGACGGGCATACCCTTGTTGACCGACTGCGGCACCACCACATCGCTTGGTATGAGCGCCTCGGCCTTCACCTGGAGGGTGCGCTCCACTTCGCTCACCTCGAGCTTCACCTTGGAGTTGGCCCGGTTGAGGATCAGATGGATCTTCGACATCGGCGTGTTGAGCAAGCGCAGCGTTTGAAGCCCGATCTTGACGTTCTTGATGTTGGGGATGTCCATCCCCGCCACCAAGATCACGTCGTCGGACTCCTCGATCAGCGCCAACACCACCTCGTTGAAGTAGGCGGGTGTGTCGATCACCACGTAGTCACAGAAGGAGCGAAGCAGCCGGATGATCTTGGTCATCTGGTCGGCACCGATCTGATCGGCGAAGGCTGGCTCCAACGGAGCGGGTAGAACCTTCAACCCCGTCTGGGGATGGGTAGAGAGCAACGTCTCGAGGAAGCCGACGTCCAACCGATCGAACGAACCGACGGCGTCGACGATGGTGTGCTGGGGGGCCAGCTTGAGCATCACCGCGATGTCACCGAACTGGAGGTCGGCGTCGACGAGGGCCACGACGCCCTCGGACCGCTGAGCCAGGAGAACACCGAGGTTGGTGGCCATCACAGACTTTCCAGCGCCACCCTTGGTGGAGAACACAGTGATTACCCGCCCCTGTTCACCACTGTCGTCTACGCCACCGAGAGAGGACGACCCCGAGGGCCGGCTGATAACCAGCGTCTGGGCCACCCGGCTGACCGCTTCGTTGAGTTGACCGGTGTCCACCGGCGCACCCAGGACATCCCGCACCCCAGAGCGGATGGCCCGCTGGAACAGATCGGTGGATAGATCCTCTGCGATCAGGATGGCGCCGAGATCAGGCCTGCGGGCCAACATCTGCTCTGCGCCCCCGAGGTCACCGGATCGTGCGCACGTGGGGCCCAGTACCAACATGAACGGGCTCGCCCCGTACCGCTCTTCGACCCCCATCAGGGTCTCCAACGGAATCGCCTGCTCGCCGAGCTGCATCGCCAAACGGCTGCGAATGGCGGGATCGGCCTCTACCACCAGGAGGGGCACGTTCAGTTCGGTGGAGGTGAAGTTCGGCATGGCTCCGGGAGGGGCGGTTGGGTCGGTGACCGGTCGGTCGCCGACCCAACCGTACCCGCTGACAGGCGGGACTAGGACCGGGTCGACGACCTCTGGTTCAGCTAGAGCTGAATGACTGTCAGTTCTCGCCCCGGCTCTCAGGCCCCTTGGGTCCGTACGGGGTGAGCTGGGCCGGATCTTCGGCGGGGATGGTGGCGTTGAAGTCGATCACCTGCTGGGCGACGGGCTGGAAGTCACGAGCCACGAGGCTCAGGTAGAAGTTGCCCTGATCGACCGAGGCGATGTACTGAGCGGCCCGGGTCGGAACCATCACGGTGATGAGACCGGCATCCTGGGCGGCAGCAGGCGAGGCCGGGGCACCTGCGGTGGATCCGTCGGGGTTGGTGGCCACCGCTGCCGCTCCGGCCTGGGGAACGGTGTTCTGACCGACGGCGATGACCTCGACCTTCTGGTACAGGTATCGGGCCTGCTCACCGAACAAGATGTCGGCCGGGTCGACTCCCTCGGGCAGGCCCGCCTCGGGCGAAACCTCCGAGACCTTGCGGATCATGATGTTGATGAAGTCACCGGGCTGGATCAGACCAGCCACACCTCGCACCTGATCGACCTGGAGAGTGATCGCCACCTGGTCCTCGTTGTTGATCCGCGAGAGTCTCTCGGAGAAGGACTGACGGGCGTTGGGGTCCGAGGGATCCACGAACATGTCGTTGAGCACCACCGCGTTGGGCGAGAGCGCGTAGAGCGCCACCTTGCCGGAGATATCCTCAGGGCTGGTGATGGCGTTGGCCGGCACCGCCTTGCGCGGAATCTTGTCCTTCTTGATGTACGCGGCAGCTTCGGCTCCGCTCGTACCTCGGGCAATCGGCTGGCTGACCAGATAGACCGACACCAGTTGGGTGCCCTCATTGGCCTTGTCTTCTACGCCACTGACGTAGTTCCAAACGAGAAAGGCACCCATCGCACCGACGATTACCGCTGCTGCGAGGATGAGAGTCCGGCGTTGGCTCACCGTGAAACCCCTTGGGTTGAGTGGAAGCGCCGATCCCGGATGGGACCGACTGACGACGATTCCCTGTCGGCCCGACCGACCTCACAACTGAGGGTTTCGACCAGATTTCTCCGCCTCCAACCGAGCCTCCCCCGCTCCGAACACCCTTTCGGCCCCTTACATCGCCCTACACCGAAGCCGTGGCCAACCGGGCAGCGACCGAGCGATACAACGAAGATGGCCCCGCCGGAGGGCGGGGCCATCTTCAGTTCACCACCGGGTGAAGCTCCGGATCAGCCTTCCGCGACTGGCTCCTCGGAGGCTTCGACGGTGCCCGACGGGCCAGCTTCGAGGGCCTCAGGGTGTTCGGCGTAGTACTCGGCCCAGGCTTCCTGCGCCTCGGTGGACTCGCCACCGATGTAGTTGCCTTCGTCGTCGTAGGCGTGCTCACCGAAGTGTTCCTGGTACTCGGCCGACACCACGCCGCCCTCGGCAGCCTGCTTGATCGACAGGCTGATCCGCCGACGCTGGAGGTCGAGGTCGATGATCTTGACCCACAGCTCTTCGCCCGGCGTGACCACCTGTTCGGGAAGGTCGACGTGGTGTGCCGACATCTCCGAGATGTGAACCAGACCCTCGATGCCGTCGCCCACCTGGACGAACGAGCCGAACGGGACCAACTTGGTGACCCGGCCGTACACGAGCTCACCAACACGGTGACCCGACGCGAACTCCTGCCACGGATCCTGCTGGGTTGCCTTGAGCGAGAGGCTGATGCGCTCCCGGTCGAGGTCGACCTCGAGCACCTGAACGGTGATCTCGTCTCCGACGGCCACCACCGAACCGGGGTGGTCGACGTGCTTCCACGACAGCTCGGACACGTGGACGAGGCCGTCCATGCCGCCGAGGTCGACGAACGCACCGAAGTTGACGACGCTGGAGACAACGCCATTGCGGATCTCTCCGGGCTTGAGGTTCTCGAGGAACTCCTCGCGCTGTTCCTTCTGGGTCTCCTCCAGCCATGCCCGGCGGGACAGCACCACGTTGTTGCGGTTCTTGTCCAGCTCGATGATCTTGGCTTCGAGGGTGCGCCCGACGTAGGGAGCGAGGTCTCGGACCCGCCGCAGCTCCACCAGGGATGCAGGCAGGAAGCCGCGCAGCCCGATGTCGATGATCAGGCCACCCTTGACGACCTCGATCACCGGGCCGGACACGACGCCGTCCTCTTCCTTCTTCTTCTCGATGTCGCCCCAGGCCCGCTCGTACTGGGCCCGCTTCTTGGACAGGACGAGGCGGCCGTCCTTGTCTTCCTTGGTGAGGACCAGGGCCTCGATCTGGTCGCCGAGGGTCACCACCTCGGACGGGTCTACGTCGTTGCGGATCGACAGCTCACGGCTGGGGATCACACCCTCGGACTTGTAGCCGATGTCCAGCAGGACCTCGTCCTTGTCGACCTTGACGACCGTGCCTTCGACGATCTGGCCATCTTCGACGCTCACCAGCGTGCCGGAGATGGCTTCTTCGAAACTCACATCCAGATCGTTGACGGTGATCTGGCGGGGTACGTACTCCTCGCCTTCGGTGGCGGGACTGAGGGTCGACTGGTCGGACAAGGGGATCTCTTCTCGGTGGACAGGACGTCGAGGGATACAGGACGGTCGAATCGGATGGTTGATGAACCAGGGCGCGAGCGCGCACCAGGAGGAGCCAGGCTACACAGCACCCGACCGGGGTATCCACACGACGACTCCGGTCAGGGAGACACGTGATGGTGGGACGGCGCTGGCAGATCGGCTCGGAGACCGGTCAGACCGGCCGCCGGGCGACCAACAAGAACTCCTCGTGGGTCAGATCCGGAGGGTTACGCCGGTACTCACCGGGACGAACCGACCATGTCGCCTCTGGTTCCAGTCCGGCACTAACAGCCATATATCGAAGCTCTCGAGGCGTGAAACAGGTAGTCCACAGATCGACTTCGGCGTCTTTTCCGGACTCGTCCTTGATCACGGTGCGCTCGTGGTTCACTCCCCGCTCGGCGTCGAAGGATCCCCGTTCGGCGTCCAACCACTGGACCTGGAAGTAGGCGCTGAACGCGCTGAGCACCAGGCGACCACCAGGACGTAGTGCCCGGGCCATGCCGGCCAGAACGGCGGCATCTGGATCCAGCACCACCGGTACGGAACCGCCGTCGGCGAGTCCGAACGCCCCCTGGCAAAGGGAGATCACCGCGTCGAACTCACGGTCGAAGGTGAGAGATCGAGCGTCCCGTCGCTCGAAGGTCGCGCCCGGTGGGGCATCGACCCGAGCCAGGTCGATGAAGCGCTGACTGATGTCAACGCCCACGACCTCGATTCCCATTGCGGCCAAGGCCCGGCTGTGGCGACCCGGTCCGCAGCCGACGTCAAGCAGCCGCATGCCGGGCTCGAGGTTGAGAACCTCGTGGAGGAACGTCACCTCCTGATCGGTGCCCTTGGTGAACGAGTACCGGAGGTAGGCGCCTCCGAGATGGTCGGCCAGGGTCTCGAACCAGTGGTCCCGTTGCGGCTGACCGTCTGTCAACGCTTGTCGCAGTGGGTGTTGATCGACTCGTTGATCTGGGCCGCGTAGTAGTTGAGGTCGGTCCTGAACGTGTTGATGATGTGTTCGGCCAGCGCCAGGTCGTCGATTTCGGGGGTGACCGAGTCGACCAGGTTGATGTACACCCTGGTGTAGCGGTCCATGGCCATGTCGAGACGGGGTGGGGCGTTGATCGTCATGATGGTGGCGTCGGCCTTCCACTTGTCTCGGCCCTGGATGATCACGTCGCGAAGCGGGCCGATGGTCTCGGCCTGGGCTGCTTCCATGAGCTTGGTGTCGAACTCCATGGCTGCCAGCGCTCCCCGGCAGAACTCACGCTTGTCCCTGGGCAGATCGATGGGGTCCACGTCGGCCGTGGTGGTCGTCTCCAGGGCGTCGTCGGACAGGCCTCCGGCCACCGAGCACGGAGGGAGCGCCGAGCCACCGGCTCCTCCAACCGTGGCGGCTGACGTCGAGCTCTGGCCGATCGCACCGGCCCCGATGCCCGAGTTGGCGTCGCAGGGTTCGGTGGTGGTCGTGGTGGAATCCTCGGCCGCGATTTCGTTGGCCGCCACGGTGCTCCCACCGTCGTCCCCCGAGTTCGTGACCATGTAAGCGATGAGCAAGACCACGACGAGTCCGGCGCCGACCAGTGCGAGCACAGATCCGGTGCTGAAGGACCGAGCCGCCGGGTCTACGACCGGAGCCACCGTCTCGGCCACGGCCGGGGTCGGACGCTGCTTGCCGTAGGCAGCCCGCAGCTCGGCCACCTGCTCAGCGGTCAGTGGCGCAGTGGCCGTCACGTCCATGCCCAAGGCCTGAGCGCGGTCCAACAGTGCTGTGGACCGCACTCCAAGTTCCAGGGCCAGCTCGTACAGGAGCACGACGTTCCTCCAGTTCAGACCCGACCAGGATTGGCCGAATCAGGTGGCCCGACCGGTCTAGCAGGCTCCAGCCATCGACAACCGCCGGGCATCATGACGCGAGCCGAAAGGCGGGCCGACCCCCAAGCACGGCAGGCTGGTGACCGAAGTCGGACGAAGGTTCTGCCATGCGGTGTCATGGCGCCTCGTGCATGACCACCTCGGCCCTGCGTGGGGTCAGCACCGAAGCTTCAGAATCGAATCGGTAGCCCGCGGGATGGTCGAAGGACACCAGGTCCTCGGGTTGTCGGGCCCCGGTCTCGACCAGCCATCGAACCAGGGACCCCTTGAGGAGTTTGTTCCAATGGGACACGACTCGACCGCGGCGATCAACAAACCGCACGGTGGTACGACGAGTTGGTCTCGGCGTCATCCAGTCCACCGCGGCGCTGTGCTCGATGGGCAGAAGATCCCAAACCGACGCGCCACGGGCCCGCTCGGCCAGGGCCGCCGACAAGTCCGGCCGCCACCAGGGGGCGACCTTCCCGATCCCATCGACACGGGCCGACATCTTCAGCCGATATAGCGGTATCGGGTCGGTCGGTGCGACTAGGCCCCACAGCCCTGACACCACCAGTACGTCCCGATCCAGTCGGTGACGGGACTGACCCCTCAACGTCGACGCGTCCAACTCCCGGTACAGCACGCCGGTGTATCGCTCTATGGCCGCCAAGGTGGGCCCCGCCGGATCGACCGCGGCCGTGGTGGTGGAGTCGAGGAGAACCCGGCGCTTCGAGTCCAGATCAGTGAGCCTCATCATTCCCTCACGCCAGGGCGGCCCATCTCCCCCCAGTGCCTTTCCTTCCGAGGGTGGGAGGAGTATCAGGGTGCGGCCAGCCATTGGACCAAGGTAGGGAGCGGGACGGAACGCCACGGCATGCGACCGTCCGATCGTTCGTGGTGCCAGGTCGGGGCCCGACTCCCACGCCCACTGGCAACCCCGGCCCCCCGGCCCCGTACGATCACGTCTCATGGCACGGACCGCTCCCGATCAGCTACCCACCGGTGATGAGAAGGTCCAAGCGGTCCAGTCCATGTTCGATGCCATCGCCCCGCGCTATGACCTGGTGAACCGGGTCATGACCTTCCGTATGGACGTGGGATGGAGACGACGGGCGCTGGCTTCGCTTGCTCTCCCCCACGGGTCGGTCGTCTTGGACCTGGCCTGTGGGACGGGTGACCTCTGCGGGGGTCTTCGATCCGCGGGCCTCCGCCCCATCGGTGTTGACATGTCCTTCGGCATGTTGGCCGCTTCCCGCGTCGAGGCTCCGCTGGTCCAGGGTGATGCCCTGTGCCTCCCCGTGGCTGACGGAGTGGTCGACGGCGTCACCTGTGGTTTCGCCCTTCGCAACTTCCGCGAGCTCGGACCGTTCTTCGCCGAACTGGGTCGGGTCGTAAGACCTGCTGGTCGCATCGCCCTGTTAGAGGTAGCCGAGCCGGTCAACCCGGTTCTGCGCTGGGGACATGGCATCTACTTCGGCAAGGTGGTGCCGGTGATCGGTGGCCTGCTTTCGGATCCGGCGGCCTATCGGTACCTGCCTCGGTCCGTCGCCTACCTGCCGCCTGCCGATGTGATGCTCGGCCAGTTGGCGGAGCAGGGCTTCGAACGGGTGGAGCGGCACCTCCTGTCCACCGGGATCGCCCAGCTCATCACCGCCACCAGGACATGACCCGCTCCGCCCCCTTGGTGGCCGTCACCCGGTCACTTGATTTCGATGTCGACCACGTGGCCTTCGCTGGCCCGGACGGAACGCTCTTCAGCCGATCCGGCATCGGTTTCGCCGGTTGTGGTGTCGCCATTCGTGGGCCCCGGGATGCCGTGGTGGGCGAGCTTTCAGGAATGGCTGTGGACAACCCCCTCGCGCTACCTGGCACCGGACCTGTCGCCCTCGGGGCGCTGCCGTTCATGTCGGGTGAGGGTGCCGAACTGGTGGTGCCGTCACTCCTCGTCGGGACCGACGAGGACGGCAACCGCTGGGCCACCGCCGTTGGCCCCTCACCGGAGAATGGCGCCCCACCCGCTGACCCCGAGCGCCAGGTCCAAGATCGCATCCACGCCGTCGCTGAGGGTCCCCGTCCCATCGGGCCCGGGGCCTTCACCGTGTCGGCCCAACGGTCACCCGGCGAGTGGATGCAGGTGGTGGCCGATGCGGTGGCCCGGATCAAGGCCGGTGAGCTCGAGAAGGTGGTCCTTGCGCGGGCGGTCACCGTGAGTGCAGACGCCCCGATTCCGATCCAGTCGATCCTGGCCAGGCTGGCTCGCAGCTACCCCGATTGCTTCTTGTACCTCGTCGACGGCTTCTGCGGTGCAAGTCCCGAGCTGTTGGTCAGCCGGTCCGGCGATGTGGTCAGGGCCCAACCCATGGCTGGGACCGCGCCCCGGGCCGGCGAGCCCGAAGCCGACGACCGTGCCGCCGCGGCGCTTCTCGCATCGGCTGGTTACCGCCACGAACACCAGGTCACCATCGACGCGGTGCACGACACGCTCCTGCAGTTCTCGTCCTATGTGGACTACGAACCGGAGCCGTCGGTTGTAGCCCTATCCAACGTGGTCCATCTGGCCACCAACGTCGAGGGAAGGCTGTCGCACCCGCCGGCCTCGATACTCGAGCTAGTTGATGCCCTGCACCCAACACCAGCGGTCTGTGGTCGTCCAACAGCGGAAGCATTGCGCCTGATAGAGGAGGTCGAGGGCTTCGACCGAGGGCGCTACGCCGGCGCGGTCGGCTGGGTGGATGCGGCCGGCAACGGAGCCTTCGCGGTGAGCATCCGGGGCGCTTCGGTCTCGGGCAACCAGGCAGTGATCGTCGGCGGTAACGGAATCGTGGCCGATTCCGACCCGGCCACCGAACTGGTCGAAACCAGGGCCAAGATGCAAGCCATGCTCTCGGCCATGGTCAGACCCTGAGGACCAGAGCGGATAGGTCCAGTCGTCGTCGCTGTGAGGGTAATCAGACCGAGGCTTCGAGGCTGTCAGAGCACCGATGCGTGCATCGCTCGATGGAGCGCGTCGTGGTCTGCGGCGTTGACGGCCCGATCGGTCTTGATCACTACCAGGTTGGGGCCACCCCGCTCGACGTTGGCGTCCAACGCCTGGCGCAGGGCGCCAACTCCGTGATGGGCCTCGACCGTCGTGACGTGGATGCCGTGGGAGCGGGCCAGCCCCGCGATGTCGGCACCGTGGGGTGTCCCGAACAGGGACTCGAACCGATCGGCGGTCAGCTCTCGAGCTGGGGGCAGGAACGAGAAGATGGCCCCGCCGTCGTTGTCGACCACCACGATCGTGAGGTCGACCTGGCGGCGACTGAGTCCGACCAGAGCATTGGTGTCATGCACGAAAGCCAGGTCCCCCACCAACGCCATGGTCGAGGCTCCGTTGCCGTGACGGGCCAGGGCCACCCCGACCGCAGTCGACACGACTCCGTCGATCCCGTTGGCCCCGCGGTTTGCCATCACCGCCACGTTGTGGGTGGAGCCTCCATACCACTCCAGGTCCCGGATCGGCATAGACGACGACACCACGAGCACCGCGTCCTCCTTCCCGACGATGCTACGAGCAACGGCCCGGGCAACCGCGGGGTCTGTCACCCGTCGATCGTCTGACTCGAGGTGGTGGCTCAACACGTCCTGGGCTGCCACCTCGAGTTGCTGCCAGCGAGCACTCCACCGCTCGTCGCTGGCCTGGCCGAGACGGCCGGCCAGCGTGGCCAGAAACTGAGCCGGATCGGCTCGTAGCACCACGTCGGCATTTCGGTCGGGATCGAGCCATTCGCCATGGGGATGAACTGCGATCTGAGGCACAGCGACCTGAGCCAACCACGCGCCGACCACCTTCGATGCTGGTGACTCCCCCAGCCTGACCACCAGGTCGGGCTGGAGTTCCTCAGCCAGATCACTCAACCGGAGCCACGTATCGGCGGTGGTGATCACCCCAACCTGACCGGTCCGACACCCTGAGCGAGAATCGGCCAGCACCGGCCAACCCATCTCCGCGACCGTGTTCAACACCGTCTCGGGGTTACCACAGCGGGCGCCGGCCACGACCAAGACTCGTCGAGGTTGGCCGACTTCGAGCGCGTCCAGGACGGTATCGACATCCATGGAGCCCCGGACCTCCGGTGCACTGAAGTGGTGCCACACACGCCCCGACGGCCGACCCGGCGGCAACGACACCGGCTGGGCCAGCAGCGGCTCTCGGAACGCCAGGTTCAAGTGCACCGGCCCGGGGCCACGACCGCCGCAGCCCTCGGCCTCCAGCACTGCCCTGGCCCCCAACGACCGCCACGAACCACTCGTGGCCGAACTCGGAGGACCAGGATCCACGAACCACCGGACCGCCGGACCGAAGAGCCGGTTCTGGTCGACGGTCTGAGGGGCACCTACGTCGTGCAGTTCGGGCGGACGGTCTGCCGTCACCGCCACCAGCGGAACACTGGCCTGATGGGCCTCGACGACGGCCGGATGGAGCTCTACCGCCGCGGTCCCGCTGGTGGTGAGGACCACGGCTGGCCGCCCCGAGGCCATGCCGATCCCGAGACCCACGAACGCCGCCGACCGCTCGTCTATGTGGACATGGACGGTGATCTCGGGTCGATCGGCGAGCGCCATCGCCATGGGGGTGGATCGAGACCCTGGTGAGACGACGGCGTGTTCCAAACCGGCCCTGACCCACTCATCGACGAGCGTGGCGCAGAACGTGGCGTTGAGGACTGCGGAGTCTTCGGTCAAGTCGGCCATCACGGACCATCTCACCACAGCCACCTATGTCCGCTACACCACGGTCCTATCCTCAACTCGTGGGGCTGCACCAGGTGACCGAAGGCGATGGCCCGCCGGTGGTGTTGGTTCACGGCTTCACCCAGACCGGGGTGAGCTGGCGCCACGTGGCTCGAAGGCTGGCGTGTGATCACACAGTGATCAGGGTCGACGCACCCGGCCACGGAGGATCATCGGCGATCCAGGCCGACCTGTCCGCCACCGCCGACCTGTTGGCCGAGACCGGTGGACGCGCCACCTACGTTGGCTATTCGATGGGGGCCAGAGCCGTCCTTCGCCTCGCCCTCGACCACCCTGACCTGGTGGCCGGCCTGGTGCTGGTCGGGGCCACCGCCGGTATCGACGATCCCGACGAGAGAGCCGAGCGCCGAAGGCTCGACCATGTCCGGGCCGAGCGGATCGAAAAGCTCGGTGTCGCCGCGTTCCTCGAGGAATGGTTGGCGCAACCCCTGTTCGCCAACCTTCCCGATGATGTAGAGGAACGACGGGCCAGGGCCACCAACACCGCCTCGGGTCTGGCGTCATCTCTTCGGCTCTCAGGCACTGGGACAATGGACCCACCGTGGTGGAGCGCCCTGAGCGAAATCAGGGCACCGACCGTCGCCATGGCCGGCCAGTTGGACCTCAAGTTCGTCAAGCTCGGTCGACGCGTGGCCGACACCGTGCCCGGGGCGAAGCTTGTGACCGTCCCCGGCGCCGGACACGCCGCCCACCTCCACGCCCCCGAGCTGGTGGCCGACAGGGTGCGAGAGGTCTCGGCCCGTTCAGGCTGACAGAACCAGGCCGACCGACAGCAGTGCTCCGAAGAGGGCCTGAACCCGGCCGGTGTCGACCAGAACCGGAATGAGAGCACCGCCCCGGGCTCCCGAGAGGACGGCCACAACCGGACGCTGCGCCGCGAAGACAGCCAGCAACGCCAAGGCGCCGGCAGGCCTTCCCCCTCCGCCGGCCACCAGCGGAACACTGATGAAGCTACCCACCAGAAGACTCACGTAGAACCAGCGGGTGCGGGTATCACCGATTCGAACGGCCAGCGTCCGCTTTCCGACCTCGGTGTCTCCGGGGATGTCGCGAAGGTTGTTGACCACCAGAAGCGAGGTGGCCAGGAAGCCGACCGGAACCGATGCCCCCAACGACAGAGCGGTCAGCTCCCCGGTCTGGACATAGGTCGACCCGGCGGTGGCGACCACCCCGAAGAACACGAAGACGAACAGCTCGCCCATCCCGGCGTAGCCGTAGGGCCGTGGACCGCCGGTGTAGAACCAGCCAGCAGCGATGGCCAGGGCACCGACGACGAACAGCTCGGGACCCACGGCCAGGGCCAGCGCGGCCCCCACCACTGCCGCTACACCGAAGGCGGCTGCCGCCGCCCGTTTAACCGCACCGGGAGCCGCCAAACCCTGACCGACCAGGCGCACCGGGCCAACCCGAAGGTCGTCGGCATCGGTGCCACGGATCCCGTCGCTGTAGTCGTTGGCGTAGTTGGTGGCCACCTGTAGCGCCAAGGAGACGATCAATGCCGCCGCGGCCCGCCACCAGATGAGCCCGCCAGGAACCGTGCCCACCGCCACCGCCGTCCCCACCGCCACGGGCACCACCGCGGCAGGGAGGGTCCGTGGTCGCGCTCCCTGGATCCATAGCGAGGGTCCACGGGGATCAGTCGCTTGGGTCACGGGGTAGAAGTCTGGCCCATGGCGTCTGTGTCACCGGAGCCAAAGGTTGCAATCCCTATTGCCGCCCAGCCGATGCGACCCCTAGATCATGGGACCGATCGAAGGCGCTTCGGTTCGGGGCGCGAATTCGCAGGAAGAATCGGCCGACGTGCGAGCATCGGGTCGTGGCCAGACTTCTCGCACTCGACCTGCCCGCCGGTGCCGAACTGGTCGGCGCGCTGGAGGATGCGTGGGCTTCGGGCGACGCCGTCATGGTCGTGGACCAACGGTTGTCCGCCGAGGCCCGCCACGACCTGATCGACATCGTCCGACCCCATGGCGTGGTCGGACCACACCGTTGGCCCCTCGACTGGGAGCAGCTCCCTGAGCTGCGAGACGGAGATGCCCTAGTGGTCCCCTCCAGCGGAAGTACCGGTGCACCCAAGATGGTGGTGCACACCCGCGCCGGATTGCAGGCCCATGCCGTGGCTGTCCACGAGCGACTCGATGTGGACCCGGCCCGGGACCGGTGGCTGGCGTGCCTACCGCTAGCTCACCTCGGTGGTCTCGGCGTGGTGGTCCGGTCTCTGGTGACCGGCGTCGGGCTCGACCTCATGGACGGTTTCGACGCCGACGCGGTGTCCGGGGCCCCGGGCCGTCTGGGCTCAACGCTCGTCTCGGTCGTACCCACCGTGCTGGACCGCATCGACGTCGGCCGATTCCGACACGTGGTGGTGGGCGGCGCTGCCGACGATGTCGCCAGGCCAGCCAACGTGGTCCGCACCTACGGGCTCACCGGGACCGGCGGCGGCGTCGTGTACGACGGACGCCCCATCGGCGACATCGAGGTCGAAGTCGATGGTTCGGGCATGATCCGCCTGCGGGGTTCAACCCTGGCCCGTGGCGTGCGGGCGCCCAACGGGGACATCACCGCCTTGGTCGACGGTGACGGGTGGATGACCACCGGAGACCGCGGCCGGTGGAGCGGTGACCGGCTGGTGGTGGATGGGCGAGCCGATGATCTGATCATCACCGGCGGAGAGAACGTTTGGCCCGGCCCGGTCGAGTCGGCCCTAGCTGCGCACCCCGAGGTCGCCGATGTGGCGGTGATGGGAAAGGTCGACCCGCGCTGGGGGCAACGGGTGGTGGCCGTGGTGGTCGCCCGTGACCCCGCTCGACCCCCGACCTTGGAGGACCTCCGGGACCACTGCTCCCAGGTGTTGCCCCGGTGGGCGGCTCCCCGCGAGCTGCTACTTGTTCCCTCGATCGCCCGCACATCCCTGGGCAAAGTCCAACGGGACGCGCTCATGCGCTCCGCGTCAGTCGAGCGCTGACCTCTCGGACGCGGATCTCAGTAGGGGTGGGAGATGTAGTCGTGTAGAGCCCGGGCTTCGAACTCAAGCCCGGAGATCCGGTCCTTGACCACGTCACCGATGCTCACGAGGCCGACCAGTCGACCCTCGGACGTGACCGGCACATGGCGGGCACGGCGATCGGTCATGGTGGCCATAAGGTGCTCGATGGTGGTTTCGGGCCGACAGGTGACCACATCGGTGCTCATCACCTCTGAGACCGGGCGAGAAAGCACCGGTGAACCGAGGATGGAGATAGCCAGCACCACGTCTCGTTCGGCCAGAACGCCTTCGATCGACGTTCCGTCGCTGGTCACGACCACCGCCCCGATGCGGTGACGAGCCAAGGTATCGATGGCCTCAGCAGTGGTGGTGTCTGGTCTCACCGTGACCACGTCGGAGCCCTTCTGCTGGAGCAACACGCTGACCTGCATGGGAACCTCCTCGTGCTTTGGGAGTCGCCCCAATGATCGCGCACTCCGTGAGCGTCTGCTCGCCAGATACCCTTTCGCCACCCGATTCGCCGTGGTCCTGTCGAATCCAGACACCGCCTCGGTCTGATCAACCTGCTAGCGAGGACGACCGGACCTATCCGCTCAGGTCCTTGGAGGGACAACTTGCCAAGGCTTTCGAAGCGCCTCGTTTGCGTCGTTGCCGGGATGGTGGCGGTGGCGGGCTCGGTCGCCGTCACCCCCCGAGCCGAGGCGATCGACTCACCTTTGAATCTGCTGGGAACCGTGCGCCATCCGGTGTCGGGCGTCTACATGACAACAGGGACCACCGAGGCGTTCTCGACACCGGCGATCGCCGACATCACCGGCGACGGCAAGGTCGACATGGTGGTGGGCAGTGTCGACGGCCAACTGGAGGCCTACACGCTGCCCCGCCGTCGACTCATTTGGTCGATCTCGATGGGACGGACTGCTATCGAGTCGTCCCCGACCATCGTCGACCTCACCGGTGACGGTAAAAGCGACATCGTCGTGGGAACGATGGATGGGCGGGTCATGACCGTCGACGGTCCGTCGGGACGGGTGGTCCGCGTGTTCAGCGAGCAGTGGCCGCTGCACTGTCCACCGGGTACCGACTGTCGACCCCATGGGTTCTTCGCCACTCCCGCTGTGGCCGACATCGACGGTGACGGAGTCCTCGACATCGTCGCCCCCAGTTGGGATCACACCGTCTATGCGTGGTCCAGCGACGGTCGCTTCCTCTGGCGGCGCTACCTAGAGGACACGCTGTGGTCCAGCCCCGTGGTGGCCGACATCGACCGCAACGGCACTCCCGAGATCATCCTCGGTGGTGACATATGGGCTGGTAATCCGCTGGGGGCACCCGAGGGAGGTTTGGTGTGGATTCTCAACCGTGACGGGTCGACCTACCCCGGCTACCCCCGTTTCGTGCCGTTGCAGACCGTGTGGTCGACCCCGGCGGTGGCCGACATCAACCGCGATGGCTGGCTGGACGTGGTGGTGGGAACCGGAACCCACTTCCCCGATCCCGGTGGTCGATGGGTAGACGCCTTCACGGCCCGGACCGGTCGGTCACTAGCGGGCTGGCCTGTGGCGGTGGCTGGCAGGTCGATGACATCTCCGGCGTTGGGCCAACTCGATGGAGACCCCGGGCTCGAGGTGGTCACGGCATCGGAGGGCGGCTACCTGTACGCGTTCGACACCGACGGCCGCGAGATGTGGCGGAGCTGTGAGTCCGGTCACGCCAACGGATGCTTCGAGCGGTACAGCACCCATGGCGGGGTGGCCATAGCCGACGTCGACGACGACGGCGCCCAAGAGGTGATCGCCAGCCTGGACCACGAGCTGCGCGTGCACGACGGGGCAACAGGCCGCATCGAGGTCGCACGCCGGCTCAGCTCGGGCCTGGCCTTGACCCCAGCGTCGACTCCCGTTGTCGCCGATGTGGAGGGAACCACCCACATCGCCGTCACCTACTTCTTCGAACAGGCCACCCAGGTCGACCTCTTCTCCACGGGCAAGCGCTGGTGTCGGGCCGACTGGCCCACGTTCATGCGTGGATCGCGACGACTCGGCCGGTCCGACAACCTTCCGGGGGCGACGATCCCGTTCCGGTGTCCGGTCGAGTTCGTCGCCCAGCAGTACCGCGACTTCCTGGGACGAAACGCCGACCCGGCGGGGACTGCCCACTGGATGGATCGCCTCGATGCCGGTTGGGGTGGAGCCCGCGTCATCGGCTCGTTCATGAACTCCCCCGAGTACCGCCGAGTGGTGGCACCCGGGGTCAGGGCCCACCTAGCCGTCACCGGCACCTATCCGGTCTCAGCCCAGGCGGTGCGGGACGGCGCGGCCCGCATCCGTTCGGGTGAGTCAGCCTCGACGGTGGCCGACAGTGTGGTGGCGTCGACGGGTACCGACCGACTGCCACCCATCGACTTCGTGGGCCGCGTCTACTCGAACGTCTTCGGCCGAGCACCGTCGTTGGTCGAACTGACCCTTGCCGTACACCGGCTCCAGACCGGCGAGTCCCGGGGTTCGCTGGTTACAGGCTGGACCGAGAGCAGCGTCGGCGTCGGGCGCCTGTCGGCCCCGGTCGATGTGACCATGACCTATCTGGCCATGCTCGACCGGACCCCGGACCCCACTGGGTGGGCCTACTGGGTGAGTGCCACCCGACGAGGCGGGCTGGAGTCGCTCATCGGCGGGGTCCAGGCGTCAGCGGAATACCGCCGCCGGGTGGCTTGACCCGAGCCCGCTGGAGCGACGTCACGTAGCCTAGGCCCAAAGCGCTCGGCGTCTGGCGCTCGGGGCCGAGACCCCTCCGATCAGCGCAGGCCGAGTTTGCGGGAACAGGCGGGCCAGTGTCCCCAGCCTCCGCTGGCTCGAAGGCGTTCACCCATTGCGATCTGGGTCTCTCGGGAGGCTTCGTGGGGATAGCCCACACCACCGACGGCTTGCCACGACGACAACGAGAACTGGAGACCGCCGTAGTAGCCGTTGCCGGTGTTGATCGCCCAGTTCCCACCGGATTCACAACCGGCGAGCGCATCCCAGACGCTGCCGCTGTCTACCGGCGGCGCAACCTGGGGCCGGGCCTCGGCCTCGCGGGCGGCGTCACGGGAGGCCTGCCGAGCCGCTTGCTCCTGGGCCTTGGCCTCAGCTTCGCGCCGAGCCAGTTCGGCTTGGGCCGCTGCTGCCTGGCGGGCCGCTTCCTCCTCGGCGGCCAGGCGAGCCTGCTCGGCCTTGGCGGCCTGGGTGGAGGTAATCGAAGCGCTGAGCCAGCGGGCCGAAGCCTCGGCCTGTTCGGCCGATCCGGCGGCGGCGAAGCCAGCCACTCGGCCGACGACCTCGAGGGCGCCGTCCTCGGTGACCTGGTTCTGGGAGCCGGCGGCGCGCTGGCTCGCCTGCCTCGTCGACACGGGCGCCGCCGCGGGCTGGGCAGCGACCATCGGCGCCGCGAGGGCCGTGAGCGCAATGGCAAGGGCACCGATCCGGGCTGGACGCCGGGTGGCACGTTCGATGAACGTGCCGGCGGTACTCGGGGGTTGGTCAGATGACGCGGTGCGTCGCTTCATGGGGTGGGGCTCCTTCTTCGAGCGATGGAGGGCCGGGGACGTCACTCGCCCACGCCGGTTACCTCCGGGTGAAGGCAGTGTGACAGGTTGCGGAGGAAACCGTAACCCTTTTGTCATGTGGTGATCGTCACTATCGATGATCCGAATAGTTGTCATCACCACTAGCGATTCGCATCTCGCCAAGGTGGGGAGGCCATCAGGCGAGCCAACCCACAAGCACGGCATGGCTGAACCGAGGCAAAGCCTCGGTCTGATCAACCTCGCAGCGACGACGGCCGGACCTGTCCGCTCGCGTCCTAGGCCTGGATCCATCGATGGGTGGGCGGTCTACCAGTGGCCTCGGTGGAGGACCTCTCCCAATGGACTTCGCGGACGCTGCGCCGATCTCCCCCGCTCGATGTCATCGTCGGAGCGGTGGCCGATGGCGATGGTGGCTACCAGGCGGCGATCACTCGGGATGTTGAACTGGCGAGCCACCGCGGCCTCGTGTTCGAACAAGCCGAACAGACATGCCCCCAGGCTGGCGTCGACCGCGGCCAGCAACAGGTTCTGTGCCACCGCCCCGGCATCTACCCACCAATAGGGCACTGACCAGCGTTCGACACCCTCACCCAGTCCGGTGCGGGCCTTGTCTGGCTCGGAGTACCGCTCGACATAGGAGTTGGGCCGTACCACCACCACCACCAGCACCGGTGCCAACAACAGTCCGGGCCACCTGAAACCCGACCGCCGCGGTTCTGGCAGCGTCACATCCCAGTACCTTCCCACCGCAGCTTCGGAGTCGAGCACCAAGAACTCACAAGCCTGGGTGTTACCCGCTGACGGAGCCCGGCGAGCGATGTCGCAAAGATCATCGACCATCCCGTCAGCCAAGGCATCGGGTCGGAACGACCTCACCATCGACCGAGCCCGAACCGCCTGTCGCAGCTCCATCGCTACTTCACCTGACCATCAGCCCGACCGGTTCGGCACAAGACCTGACCATCGGGCCGATCTGGGACGGGAAGACGAACCAACGCCCACCCGCTCCGCCGCTGGCATGCCGCGGGTCAGGCCAACTTCAGGAGGTCGTCGGCCATGGCCCAGCCGAAAGCGATGAGAGCATCGCCTCGGTTGGCGTTCACCTTCACGAAGAAGTCGGCGTATCCGGGGTCGAGCTTCTCGGGACGCAGCGACTCATGGTCTAGCGACTCCGGATAGGCCCCATCGCCGCGAATGATGAAGGAACGCTCGTCGTAGCGGGCCGTTTCGATGCCGAAACGCTTGGCCAGACGGCGGCCCCACGCCCGCTCCTCGCCGGTGGCCACGTAGCCGGGCCTCGGCACGATGTCTGTCAGGTTGCGGAAGGCGTCGTAACCCGACACCGACGGCAGCCTCGTGCCGACCAACACGTCCTCGTCTGGGAACGCGAGCACGGCCCGACGCAGCTGGTCGGTGACCATGGCCCGCAACACCGTGTCCCGCTTGGCGGTGCGCTTGACCGAAGCCAACCCGATTATCACGCTCGGCGTACCGCCGATGCGCTCCAGGGTGCTGAACGAGAACCCCTTGATGCGGTCGTTCTCGCGAGCGAGCGTCACCAGTACCCAGGAGTCCTTGGCCTTGGAGAGCACTCCGACCTCATAACGGCTCGGCCCATCGGCACACAGGTCCGCTAGGTCAGCCAACTCGGCATCGCCTAGTGCTGTGCAGTCTTTGGTCTCGATGTCGATAGCCATGAGCCTGCCTCGACCCCCAGAAGTTGGCGGATTGGTGCCCATCAAGTCCAGTCGACCAGCCCAGCGAACGCAAACCGGGCCGCCATGACCTCGGTCCGCGCGACGAACGTGGAAGTATCGAGGTGCCACGAACCGTGTCCGACCGGAGTCTCATCGTGCCCAAACCCGCTCTCCTCCGACTTACTGCAACCGCCGTCGCCGTGCTTGCCGTTCCTGCTCTGCTCACCGGCTGCAGCGAGAAGGAGAAGACGCCGGCCGAGCAACGACGCGAGCGGGTGGAACGCCGCCTACTGCTGTCGTTCACCGATGAACAGGTGGACTGCATGCTCGACAGGTTCGACAGCCAACTTATGGCAGCTCTGGATCGTGAGTCCGGCCTGCCCGAGGGCCAGACCCTCATCGACTACACCGAGGCGGCTCGAGAGTGCGTGGTCGCCGAAGGCACAGCTACCACGACATCACAGACATCGAACGTTCCGCCGCAGACCGACTCCACCGACTCCACGCAGCCTCAGGCGTCAAACCCCACCGCCGAGGAGGGTGCCACCACTTCGGCTCCCTAAGGTCCTCACGGCTATGGACCCGAGCGGATAGGTCCAGTCGTCGTCGCTGCGAAGGTGATCAGACCGAGGCTTCGCCTCGGTTTAGCCATGCCGTGCTTATGGGTCGGTCCGCCTATCGGCGCACCTCATAAGTCTGGTCGTCGTCGCTGCATGGCTCCCCGCCCGCCTTCTCGACGACCTCAGGTGAGAGCGAAGACCACCGCAGCGGTGGCCCCGAAGACCACCACCACCCGACGCAACACGGCCTCGCTAACCAGTCCCGAGACCCGGGCTCCCACATAGCCGCCTACCAGGGTGGCTGGAGCCCCCACCGCTACCGCCCACCACTCGACCGGACCGAACAGTCCGAAGACAACGAGGCTGACGGTGGCATCGGCAACCGACAACGCCGCCTTGATCGCGTTGAGCCGATGGAAGGGAGCATCGATGGTGACGCCCAGTACCGCCAGCAGCAACACGCCGAGGCCAGCACCGAAATATCCGCCGTAGACGGTGGCCCCAAGCACGCCCGCTGGCGCGGCCCAGCGACTCCGTCCGACGACACCGGCACCAACGGAGGCAACCACCCTGGGCTGGAGTGCGATCAGAACGCTGGCAACCCCGAGAAGTACAGGGACGACGATGTCGAACGAAGCCTCCGACGTGGCAAGCAACAGGCTGCACCCGAGTGTGGAACCGGCCACCGTTGCCGCCACCAGCGGGGGGATGCGACGGCGTTCCTCGAGGACCTCGCCCCGAAATCCGACAACACCACCGACGTAACCAGGAAGGGTGATGACCGAGTTGGTGACGTTGGCCGCCAACGCACCCATGCCAGTCGCAGTCAGCGCCGGGAACAACAGAAGGGATCCGCCGCCGGCCATCGAGTTGACCACACCGCAGCCGAACGCGGCGAGCGCCACCACCACCAGGTCGACCGACATGGCGGCCCAGGCTAGGCACGTGCCGGGCGACACCAGCGACCACTGTCCGAGACCGAAAGAATGCGAGCCGATTGCGGTCTGATCAACCTGGTCGCGACGACGACTGGACCTATCCGCTCGGGTCCTAGGCCAGGATCGAGACTGGGAGACGTCTTGCGAACTCGTTGACGCACCGAGGCCGTCGGCGGGCCGGCAAGCCGTTGGAGGGCCGGACCTTCACAGGTTCCGACCCTCCAACGTGGAGGTGGCGCCGGGAATCGAACCCGGGTACAGGGCTTTGCAGGCCCTTGCCTAAGCCACTCGGCCACGCCACCGTGACCGGGACACTCTAGATGCCCGATGGGGCCCATCAGCACAATAGAAGGCGCGACCAGCGGCAGCCTTGTACGCTCTGGGATACGAGGCCCTCGTACGGAGAGTCTCAAACACAGAGAGAGAAATGCATTGGCAACTGGCACCGTGAAGTTCTTCAACGCCGAGAAGGGCTACGGATTCATCACCCGAGAAGAGGGCGCAGACGTTTTCGTCCACTTCTCCAACATCCAGGGCTCCGGCTACAAGACGCTCGAAGAGGGCCAGAACGTCAAGTTCGACATCGCCCCCGGCCGCAAGGGCGACGAGGCACAGAACGTGCGGGTCGTCTGACCGACAACGTTCGACAAGCCTGAAGTAGCCACCGGCTCCGGCCGGTGGCTACTTCACTTTTGGGCCGTGCCGACGGACCACCTCCGGTTCGCGTCACGGCCTAGCCCGATGGACACCCAACCGGCCAGGGTCGCCCCCGGCCCGGGCTCCAGCAGGCAAACTGTTTCCCGTCCGAGCCGTCGAGGAGGCCCCAGTGACTGAGACCACCACCTGCCCCACCTGCGCGGCGTCGCTGCCTGCAGCGGCGGCGTTCTGCACCAACTGCGGCACGAAGCTCACGCCTGCTCCGCCGCCACTACCCGATCCGACCGTGGTCGGCGGACCGATGCCAACCGACCCCACTCAGGCGTTCCAAGCTCCTCCTACGTCGGTCACACCTCCGCCGCCACCCGCAGAACCGTCACCGACCGGTTCGATGCCATGGCAACCCGCCGACGACCCGAACAGCCCTTGGGCCCAGACACCGACCGAGCCCGCCACCCCGACGCAAGCCCAGACCCCAGGTGGGCCACCCACCGAGACCAACGTGCCCGCGTGGGTTCACGCCGCCCAGGCACTCACGACAACACCGCCTGCCCCGCCGGCGCCGCCCACCGCCGTGACCGGGGCTGGTTTCCCGCCCCCTGCGACCGCACCAGCCTCGTCACCAAATGCGGGAGGTTCTCCGGCCGGCGCGATCCTGGCTCTTATTGGGGGCGTCCTCACGCTCGTCGGCACCTTCCTTCCTTGGGTCACGAACAACCTCTCCGATGCTGGACTCAGTGGGTGGGACCTCACCAGCGGCAGCAAGGGCTTCCTGCTACCAGACGGCAGTCTGTTGACCTTTGATTCTCCAGATCCGTATGCACTCCTCGCACTAGGAGCCCTGGCCCTATTCGTGGGTGTCATGTCGTTCGGGCCTGCTACACGAAAGGTGGCCAGGGTCCTGGCCGTCGTGTCAGGCCTGGTGGTGATCGCACTCCTGGTACGAGACTGGATGTCTCTGGCCCAGGTGGTCACAGACCAGGCTCCGACCAGCTTCGAGGTCTCCAGCGCTTTCGGCTTCTATGTGACGATCGCCGGCGGTGCAATCACCGCGCTGAGCGCCCTGATGCCATCCAAACGCTGAACCCGATCAGCCCGGGGCCTAGGTTCCTGCACACCTCGAACCAACATGGGCCTTTCGGCCCAGATGGATGAAAATCCCTCAAAACGACTTCAGGTAGGCCGAACCCAACGATCGGGAACAGTCCGAGAACGCTCCTCGCCAAGGAAGGCTGAGAAATGGGTCGTATCGCCAGGTCCGCTTTCGGGGTCATCGCCGTCGTACCTCTGCTTCTTACGTCCTGCGGTGGTGGAGGATCAGACGGGGCCAATGTCGACGTTCCCGACCTGAGCGCAGATCCGGTGGAGAGCGGCTTCAACCCCGACGTCAAGCCGACCCGTGGCGGACAGCTCGTATACGGCCTCGAGGCCGACACCACCACCTTCTGTCTGCCAGAGGCCCAATTGGCCATCTCTGGCATCCAGATCGCCAGGGCGATCTTCGACCCCTTAGTGGTACCGGATGGCGACGGGCGCTACTCCCCCTACCTGGCCAAATCTGTCGAGGCCAGCGACGACTTCAAGACCTGGACCATCGAGCTTCGCCCAGGCATCACCTTCCACGACGGAAGCAAGCTCACCGCCGAGGTCCTGAAGAACAACCTCGACGCGTACCGCGGAAAGTACTCCTCGCGGGCCGCGCTCCTCATCGCCTTCGTGTTCGAGGACATCGAGTCGGTCGAAGTCGTCGGCGACCTGTCTGTGCAGGTCAAGACGAAGGTTCCATGGGTGGCATTCCCCGCCGCCCTGTACAGCTCAGGCCGCATCGGAATCGTTGCCCAGGCTCAACTCGATGCCAGCAAGGAAGACTGTGGCCTCAAGCCCATCGGCACCGGGCCGTTCAAGCTCAACGATTGGCAGCAGGGCCAGAGCGTCAAGCTGATCCGCAACGACAAGTACTGGTTGAAGGCCCCTGATGGCAAGCCATACCCCTACGTGGATTCGATCGACTTCCGACCCATCTCCAGCGACGGAAGTCGAGTGGCAGCGCTGCGGAGCGGCGAAATCAACATCATGCACTCCAGTGCATCGGCTGACATCGCCCGCAACCTGACCCGTTTGAGCTCGGACCGAGCGGCCAACATGATCGTCAGCGATGAATACACCGAGACCGCGTACTTCATGCTCAACACCACCCGAGGGCCCTTCAGCGAGCAGGCAACTCGGGTCGCAGCCGCACAGGCGATCGACCGAGAGAAGCTCAACGAGATATCGAACTTTGGTTTCCCCGAACTGGCCAGCGGACCGTTCGCCAGCGAGGTCCTCGGCCACCTGAAGGACAACGGGTTTCCCAAATACGACCCCGCAGCGGCCAAGGCCTACGTCGACAAGCTCAAGGCCTCCGGAGGCGACACCGCCTTCACGCTGGTGTCGACCAACAACCCCTCGACCCTTGGGATCTCGATCCTGGCCAAGGAGATGCTCGAAAAGGCGGGGTTCACGGTCACAGTCGAGGTGGAGGAACAGGTCGACCTGATCCAGAGGGCCATCGACAAGGACTTCGACATGATGTACTTCCGCAACCAACCCGGAGATGACCCCGATTCCAACCAGATCTGGTGGAGCGGGGCCAGCATCGTCAACTTCAACGGCTTCCAAGATCAAGCGATCGACGACAACCTGAACGAAGGACGAACGGTCTCATCAGAGAAGGCTCGGCGTGAAGCCTACGAGGCGGTCAACCGCCGATTGGGTGAACAGGCCTACAACATCTACCTGTTCTTCCAACCCTGGGCCGTTGCCATGGCTCCCAACATCCACGGCGTCCTCGGGCCGGACCTACCCGCCGGCGATCCCCCATCTCAGCGCCTGGTCACCGGCCACCCGCTGATCGGTCTGTGGATCGAAGGCGCGAGCCAGGCGAGCACCGCCGAGTAGCGCCGATTAGCGCCGAGTAGCGCCGAGTAGCGCCGACGCTCATGCCTCGCCTGCATCGACACGACGAGGTGGACCGCATTCGAACAGTCGAGGGATGTCGACGACACGAAACCCGCGCTCGGTTAGGCCTTGAAGTAGAGCAGGCAAAGCCGCGATGGTCCTGGATCGGTCGCTGCGCTTGCTCTCGGGAAGATCGACGGCTCCGCTGCCGTCGTGGGCCAACAGGACATCGCCCGGCATGGCGCCCGCCACCATCCGAGCGACGGCGCGGTCCGGGCTCTGATCTCTCAAGTGTCGCTCCACCGAGGTCGTCCAGAACACGCTTTGGTAGTCCTGAGCGGTGATGAACGCGCCCACGACCTCGTCGGTCATCCCATAGGGCGGTCTGACCAGCGACGGCACCGGTGCCCCCGCGGCACGCAGGTCAGCCGCGCCCCGCAGGATCTCCTCGAAGGCTTCCTCGGCGGCCAACAGGTCGAGCGCCCGATGACTCCGTGTGTGGTTGCCGATCGAGTGGCCACCGCTTTGCACCGCCATGACGAGCTCGGGGTGGGCCAAAGCGTTCAACCCAACCTGAAAGAAGGTGCCGTGGCTGCGGTGTAGGGCCAACACGTCCAAGACATCGGTGGTGTACCGAGCGTCTGGACCATCATCGAAGCTGATTGCCACCACCTTCTCGTCGGTGTCCACCCCGAACACGGCGTTCGGTTCTACTGCCATGCGTCGGCCAAGGTTGGTGGTGCGTGGTCTCCGCCCGAGCACCTTGTCCACCGGCGACCCGGGGCCATCAGACCCGAGTCGTTCCAGAACCACTCCCCCGCCGAACGCACAGGCAGCAACCCCGCCGCACAGGGCCAAAACCTGACGCCGTGAAAACGCGGTCCTCCCCTGTGGCTCGGGTTGTGCAACAGGAGTTGACATCGCCGAGAAAGGGTAACGACCTCGGCGACACCATCAACTCTGCGAACGCGTCCGCTACGAGCGCCTGAGTCGCGACCCCGTTGAGCTCAGCTCGTCGGAGCACGGAAGCCACCTCGACGAAGTAGTGCTCGGGTACCCACCCACGCATCGACACCCTTGGCCAGACCTTGTCGAGCCTCGCTACCTGCCGGCACCCGCGAACACGTAGGCGTCCGGTCCGAGCTTTACCTCCGCCCGGACAGCTCGCTCAACCTCGGACCGGTAGAGCAGCCCGAAGGCCGAAACGGCGAAAGGCCCCCGAAGGGGCCTTCCACCAGCACTTCTATGGAGCGGACGACCGGATTCGAACCGGCGACCCTCACCTTGGCAAGGTGCTCGGGAACAGGGTCGTTCAGGCCCGGTAACCGTTGTGCCACAAGGGTTCACCGGCGACTCCTCCCTGGTTGGGCACAATTCTGGGCACAATTCCGCTGGATCGGGCCTTCCGGTGCGTCCCGTACCCACGGGTGTCGAGCTGTGGTGGCGTGTAGCTTGTCGGGCTTCTCGCAACACCCTTCGCTGAAGCTCGCAGCGGTCCTACCGTGGTCACCATGGCGTTCGAGCGCATCACGACCGACCCGGCCCGCATGGGCGGTGTTCCCTGCATCCGCGACCTCCGCTTCCCGGTCGCGACCGTGGTCGCCATGGTCGCCGACGGAATGACCGTCGAGGAGATCCTCGCCGAGCACCCTGACCTCGAGGCCGAAGACGTGACCGAGAGCCTCCGCTACGCCGCCGTCGCTTGAGAGGCCGTCGAGTCCGGGATCAGTCTGAGAGAACCTACCCGGCCAACCCACCCACACCGCTCCGCCCCACGCGCTCCCGTTGCGTATCCTCGTGAGATGGAACTCCGGCCGGGCGTGGCCATCGACGATGAGGTGTTGGCCGACTTCGCCGCTCGTCACGGCATCCAACGCCTCTCCGCCTTCGGATCGGTTTTGCGCACCGACTTCAACGCCAAGAGCGACGTAGACCTCCTGGTCGAGTTCGAACCCAACCGGACGCCCGGCCTGTTTGGCATAGCCGCGATGGAGCTGGAGCTGGGTGCCGCGCTCGGCAGGGAGGTCGAGCTCCGCACCTACGGGGACCTGAGTCGTCACTTCCGCGACCAGGTGCGCGAGACGGCCGTCGATCTCTATGCGGCCTGACGACACCATCCGGCTGCTCCACCTTCGCGAGGCTGCCACCACTGCGCTCCGTTTCACCGAGGGCCGTACCAGATCCGACCTCGACGACGACGAGATGCTTCGGCTCGCCTTGACCAAGCTCATCGAGATCGTGGGAGAAGCCGCCAAGCAGGTGAGCATCGAAGGCAAGGCGGAGTACCCCGCTGTGCCATGGTCCGCCGCCTCCCGGATGCGCGATCGGCTCGTCCACCACTACTTCGACATCGACATCGATGTCTTGTGGGCCACGATCAGCCACGACCTTCCCGCAGTCCTCGCCGCCTTGGACGAACCACGCCCCTGACAGCCCACCGCGATCCGACCCCGCCCGCTCAACAACCACTGGTCGCTCGCTCCATCGTGATCGACGTTCCCGATCGGCCGACCGGCTCGAACCCGAGCCGCTCATAGAGCCGGACAGCCGGTGATCTTGGGTCGACACTGAGACTGACGCGCAGGACCCCTCGTGCAGCTGCGTGGTCCAGCACCATCTCGATCAGGGTCGTCCCCAAGCCCCTCCCTCTCGCTGGATCCGTCACTGCGACTGTCAGCTCAGGCACGTCGTCGTCGACCCAGCCGTAGCCAGGAGCGTCGCGGGGAAAGACCCGTACCCAGCAAGCGCCGACCGGGACCTCACCGTCGAGAGCTACAACACCAAAGTCTCCACAGGCGGCTCCGAACCCTCGAAGTAGTGCCCGAGCTGGGGTTCGTCGAGGATGGACTCGGGGAAAGGATCCTCGCCCTCGTGCACGTAGAGCGCCTTGTAGAGGCATCGATCGACTTCGACTTCGACAGTCGCCAGTTGGCTGGCGAAGGACTCGATGCGTGCTTCGCGTTCCTTCGAACCGTGGGACGAGCGCTCGAGAAGCCGGTCCTGTTGAAGCACGAAGGCGTCGATGCCTGGGCGCTCGCGAAGTATGACCCTGAAGTCGACGACATCGTCGCCGAGGACCGCCGCCCCGGATAGCGATGGTCAACGCGTCAGAGCAGCGGGAGCACTGTGCCGATGACGAGTTCCCCGGCTTCATCGATGTCGTAACCCTCGGGCCACGCGCCGACGAGCGGGATCAGGTCTCGGCGGAACCCTTCGTCGTCCAGCTTCTCGCGCAGGTTGAGTTCGGCTCGGCGAGCGGTGTAGCCGTCCGGTCGGTAGGGACCGAAGCAAGCGACGAGATCCTCCGGGGTGACGCCGAGTCGGGTGATGGCCAGCCAGAGGTCGAAGAGGTCACGGCCCTTCGAGCGTTGGAACAGGGCGCGGATCTTTGTGGCGACGAGCTCGGCCAGATCGAAGGTCTGCACCTCGGCGTTACCGTTGAACCACGGCGACTCGAGCCCGTACGGCACGCGCGTCAGCGGCCGGGCCGGGGCCCGTTCGAAGGTGTTCACCTCGACCTTGACGCGCATCGTCCCTGCCCCTGACTCGAACGGTGCCCGCAGGAAAATCTTGGGGTGGCGGCCAATCTTGGTCCGAACCTCCATGCCCAGCCGCTCGCCGATCGCCGACACAGCACGCGTGAGATCACCGATGCCCCCACCGCTTCGCCGGACGTAGTCGAGATCCTCGCTGTAGCGGGCCAATCCGGTGTCGTAGAGCTTGTGCAGACAGGTGCCTCCTCGGAACACCAACTCGTCACCGAGGTAGGGGGTCCTGTGCGATCTCGACGATGAGGCGCGAGAGAACTAGGTCCTGCTCGACCTGGTCGCCGCCGATCCAGGGGACGACGGTGGACCAGTACGTGAGCTGCGTCGAGGTGATCACACGTCCGGCTCGATCTCTCGGTTCACGATGAGGCGCCACCGCTGATCGATGGTGCCCCGTCGACCAGCCTGCGAATCGAGCGCCGTGACCGACCCTGAGCCCACCAACGCCGCGAGGGGCCCCGAGTCGAAGTCCTCGGTGAAGGTGTCGAGCAGCCAACCCAGCCGATGCACGGTCGCCACGGGAAAGTGCTCGGCGACCTTCGCCAGTTCGATGGGGTCGAGCATCTGGTCCTCGACCAGTTCGACGAGGATGGTGGCGACGTTGTCGAGGCCCGCAGAATCGAGCGGTCGAGTGACCAAGTCGAGGGCGGTGGCCTCGGGCGTGGAAACAAGGATGTCGCCGGTGCGGGTGCGACTCGTCACCGTGGGGATGTCGTCGATTCGTCGGTTCACGAAGAAGCGGAGACGCGCCCTCCCGTGATCACGATTGCGGAGCATCTTGTCGACCATCACCTGGAACACCTGAGGCCGCTGGTGGGCAGCACCATGGATCTCAGCCGCCGACAACAGGCCGACGTAATAGCGGCGGTCGAGGTGGCGCATCATCTGGTCAATGAACTCGGCGGCCGGGATCGACCCACCCCACACCCAATACTCAAGCGGAATCGGTACGTAGAACCCCTGGGCCGGCGAGAACACCTCGCCCTTTCGAATCAGCCGCTGTAGCCCCTGGTGCGCCGCAGGGCGCGAGCCACCGACGAGATCCGCGGCCTCCTCGGTGGTGAACGACGTCGTCCCACGAGAGAGCAGGTAGTCAGGCAGTTCGTGCCAGGTCAGCGTCTGCATGCGCAAAACAGGCTCCCCCATTCGGCCTTCCGCTGTCAAATGATTGCGGGATCCCTTGCTTTTCATCAGTTCTAGCAACTGACCGACACCTCGCACCCCAGCCGCGGTGTCCCCGTCCCGCATCGCGAGTCTCGACGCTACGAGCCTGCGGCCTTCATCCCCCGCTCCACCCTCCCCACCGACCAGCAGTGCGCCGACCTGTTCACCGCCATGGCCGACCAGGGCAACGAACGGTGGGCGATCGTCATGGCCCTCATCCACCGATCCGGACTCCGCTGGGGCGAACTCACCGGCCTCCAAGCCGGCGACCTCTAGTTCGAACCGAACCGCATCGTCCACGTCCGCCGAGCCGTCGAGCAGACCTCCGCCGGACCGCCCACGCTCAAGACCGCGAAGAACGGCAAGACCCGCACCACCTTCTTCCCGAAGAGCCTCGCCGTCGACCTCGCTCAACTCGTCGACGCCGTCCACAACGAGCACGGCCCGACCGGCCCCCTCCTCCCGAACCACCGCGGCGGCATCGCCCGCCGGTCCTCGTTCCAACAGGTCTGGATCAAGGCCGCCGAGAACGCCGGCTGGCCCATGAACGCTCCCCCACGCCGCACCGCCGGCTACGGGACAAAGGACAAGGGTTGGCGCTGGACCGGCTCGGCCAAGTGGACCGTCCACGACCTCCGCCACGTCGCAGCCTGCTGGATGCTCTTCGACCTCGGCCTCAACCCCGCCATCGTCGCCGAGAAGCTCGGCCACGCCGACCCCGCCTTCACCGTCAAGCGCTACGTAGGCATCCGAGGCAACCCCGACGCACGAGCCACCGCCCTCACCGACAACTGGTGACGCGCTGAGCAGGCGAGCACCATGTCGGGCGTGCTGCCCCGCACTCGTGGTTCACTTCGCGGGTGGAAGTTGACCTCGCTCAGGCCTTCGCCGTGTTCGGTGAGCAGGACTCAGCCTGCCGCTCCTACTGCGTCGCCGTAGAAGGTGCTCGCCTATTCGTGAAGGTGGCAACGACGGCTGTTGCCGCGGAGTCGCTGCGGCGCGCGATCACCTTCCACCGATCGGTGACGCACCCGGTCATCGTCGCTCCGATCCACATGCAGGATCGAGGTGACAACGACGTTCGCTTGGTCTAGCCGTGGCACGACGGAGAGGTGCTCAACGCCGCCACCCGCCACGGCAGCGACCGGTCCGGGCTGGTTCGATTCCAGACCCAACCGCTTGATGTCGTGCTCGGCGCCGCGGCGTCGATCCTCGATGCCCACCTGGCGGTGGCAGCGGCCGGGTTCGTGGCCGTCGATCTCTACGACGGCACCCTTCTCTGGGACGAAGCTACGGAGACCATGCGGCTCATCGACCTCGACGAATACCGACCTGGGCCATTCGCGGTCTCCGGTGAGCGGCTCCCCGGATCGCTGCACTACATGGCCCCCGAGGAGCTACGCCAAGGCGGGCTCACCGATGAGCGCACCACGGTTTTCGGGCTCGGCCGGGCGCTTCACCATCTACTCGCCGGGCCCGACCGTTGGCGGGGATCATTTCACCAACGAGACGTCATCGCCGGTGCGACCCGCACCGACCCAGACCTCCGCTTCGCCTCCGTCGCCGAGTTCGTGGCCGCTTGGACAGAGAGCTCGGCACCGCCCGTCGCGTAGCCGCAACAGCAGGGGACCACCGCGATCAAGTGCAGTGCGCCCAGGAGCCGTCTCTCACCGACACGGCCTTGTCTATCGCATGTCGGTTGGCACGCCACGCCGAAAAGGTCCTATGACGCTCGTCACATTTCTGCACAAATCCTGGCACAGAACGCACGGGTACTGGAAGGAACGCCCTGGTACGGGAGGTGACCATCGGGACGCTCGAACCGTCCGCCCAGGCCCCCAAACCGCTTGTCGAACGACGAAACCCCCTGCCTGAGCAGGGGGTTTCGCTCCGGAGCGGACGACCGGATTCGAACCGGCGACCCTCACCTTGGCAAGGTGCGGCTTCGGTCGTTTGTCGGACGACGAACGCCCAGGTCAGCAGTGGTATCGGCCCGCCGACCGGGCACCTCTGGCACAACTTCTGGCACAGACGCCGCCAGTCGACGGATCCGTACCTGTGCATCCCATCGTATCCTGCTCCGTCGGCGACCTCGCCCGATGGTGATCAGAAGGAGCCGACCCACAGGTCGTGATCGCCGATGGTCGTGACCGCGCTCCAGCCGACGGTCGTGAGGAGCCGTTGGCTGCGGACGTTCTCGACGTGAACCAACCCGGCGATGCGGTCGCCGCTTCGGTCCACCGTGCCCAGGTGATCCAGCGTGAGGTCGAAGATCTGCCGACCTACGCCGGAGTGCTGATAGTCGATGGCTACAGCGAGGACCTCGAGCCAGATCCCTTCGAGGTCCACGCGAACGATGTCCTGCCATGCGACCACGGCGACGAGATCGTCACTGTCCTCCACGAGCGCCAGCGCGCGCCGTTGGAAGGTGGTTCTGGGAACGTCGTTCATCCAGCCGATGGCACGAGTCGTGATCCACGCTTCGACCTCGTCCTCGTACGACTGCCCGCTCGAGCAGGAGAAGCCGGCGAGACGACTCGCGTCTCCTGCCGTCGTGTCGAGCAGCCGCAGTATCACCCGGCCGCGGCGACCGGGCGCGACAGCCGCTCCCGCTCCGCCGGCGTCAGGAGGTGCGGCCCACCGGGCACCCGCTCGTTCAGATCTGCCTCCGGATCGAACGCGGCACGAACCCACACGGTCGTGGCGCCACCCGACAACTCCTCGGTATCCACGACCACGAGGGCACCCGCCCACGCCATCGGCGAACCGGACGGAGCCGGGATCGGCAGCGACCGCCCCTCCTCGTCGACAACGAAGGCGACCCGACCGGATACGTCAGCGACCCGACCAGCGAACGTGTCGATGCGGAGATCCGGCAAGAGCCGAGCGCGCGCCGATGCAGTCAGCGTGGCCAACCGGGTGAGTGCCCCACCCGTTCCGAGATCGATCTCGGCCGGATCTGGATCGGGTCCGCCGTGTTCGGCCAGCCACTCCGCGACGAACCTGGCCGCTCGGTGGCCGGCGAGCTTGGTGGCCGCCGCGTGAACGGCCCCTGCCGCCGCCAGGTCGCCCACCCTGACGAGCCGGGCCACATCGACCATGAGCGACGAGTACCAGACGACCCGACCATCGGCGCCCCGAACCGAACGCGGAACGACGGTGATGGGCTCGGCGGCCAAGCCCTTGTCTCGAAGCGAGCGCAGCGACGAGTCCGCACGAAGGTGCCCTCCAGGACGGAGCACACCAGCAAGCTCCGTGGAGGTCGTGAGCGGCCAAGCGAGGATCATCCCAAGATCATAGCCTCTGAATCAGCGAATTGCAGGGTCAGAAGGAGAGGGGGAACAGCGATGGACACCCGAACCGACCCACCATCGTTGCGGTGGAGGCCGACGGGCGCTTCACCTACGAGGTGATAGGCGAGCACGACGGCCTGCAGGTCGGGACCTGGTCGGTCGACGGTTTGCAGCTCGAGCTGGCGATCCCCTGGGATGACGACGGCCGAAAACGGCTTCTATAGGTGGGTCCACGATGGGGACGCCATCCCGCCAACCCTTGTCCGAGGCCGGAGAACGAACAGGCGCTCGATGTCGAGATCAGCGAAGATCGAGTCACGATCGTGCAGCGAGACGACCACAGGCCGGGCGGCCCGAGCTACGACTGGCGGGTCGTCTGCACCCGGGAGTCGACCGACCCGGGGAACATCCCATGACGCCGGCGTCTGAACCCTGCTGAGCCACGACGCATTGGCTCCCAACACAGGTCGACGTCGACCTCAGCCTCGCCCCCAGCCTCTGGATCTGCTCGGCGTCTCAAGGCGACAAGGCGTACCAGATGGCGTATGCGGCAGGTTCTTCGGGGGTGGCGACGCACACGGTGAGAGCGACGTCGCCATCGGTTCCTGCGGGGATCTCGATGGTCAGGGTGTTCGTTCGGAAGTCAAGCGTTGACGGCACCTCCGAGCCGTTGATGAATGCCCGAACACCTCCCTCGACGGGAGTTGCGGCCAACGTGACCGACTGACCGGGTTCGACAGTGGAGCCCCCAGCCGGCGTGACCCGTTTCGCCGGACTCGGCAGGCGAATGATGATCGGGGAACCGTCGTCGGCACGACCCGTGACAAAGGCCGTTGCTCGGGGTCGACCGTCCCTTCCTTCGGCGAGGAGGGTCACGATCGGTGCCGCAACCTCGAAACCGGTCGAAGGAGAGACGAACACCAATGGGGCAGGATCATCGATGAGCCAGCCGTGCTCCTCGCGGAAGCGATCCAGCAGTGCACTGATCTCTGCGCTCTCGTCGGCATCTGGGTAGCCCGACCACAACTCCGCAGCGCCCGCCAGATCATCGGTCCGAAGCCGGTCGAGGAACCGAAGAACCACTTCCTGTGCACCCTCAGCGTCCCCTGGGGCCAGCGTCGGACCACCTGGAACAGCGAAACCGGACGACTGTGCGGGATCTGGCTCGGCTGGGGAAAGGTCGTCGGGCGGCGTGTATGCCATGCCGATGTCCACCGGTTCAGGGTTTCCCGATTCCCGTTGAATCGTTCCGCCCCATGTGACGATCTCCGAGCCCGTCCAAACCGCAACAGCCGGCACGATGGAGTCGCCTCGGTCCTCGACGCGATGCCATGTACCGGCTGCGGGATCCAGGAGTCGGTCGTCGTCGACGACCCATCGTCCGGCGGTGCCGGCGTAGCTGGTGCGACCCCCGATGCCCGGGCGGGCCTCGGCCGGCAGGGCTGTCCAGGTCCCCGAGCCCACGTCGAGGACGCCGCCCGTGGCGAATCCGTTCGATCGACCGGTGCCCAGGTTGACGACCAAGCCCTCTAGCGCGACCCACGAGCCGCCGTTGTTGTCGATTTCGGAGCGGGAGAGCTGACGCCATCCGTCGGAGCCGAGCACTGCTGCCTGCCACAAGCCGTTGGGGGGTTGGCCGGGCTGGTCGTAACGACTTCCGAGGAGCACCAGCTCGCTTCCGGTCCACACCAACGCACGGTCGCTGAGACGGCCGATCGGATCGGGATCCACGGGAATCCAGGAGTCCGTGTTGGGTTGATAGCGCCACGCGGTCAGATCCGAGCCGCCGTTGGGCGCGATACCGACCCACGAATCCCCGGTCCACGCCATGCTCCGAAGTTCGTTGTCGGGCGGGCTCGCTCGGCGGGTCCACCGGTCAGCGGCCGGGTCGTAGGAGAGCAGTGCGTCGGGCGCGTTTGTCACGTCTGCGAGCACGAGCATCTCGCTTCCGGTCCATGTGGCGACGCCCCTGACGAAGGGGACTGGTGCGTCGGCCATCGGTCGCCAGAGATCCGCCCCAGGGTCGTAGGCCGCGCCGTCCGCTCGGGGCTCCAGCGCACGCAGGCAGTCAGCGCTCGCCGAGCATGGCGGCGTGCTCGATCCTCCGGCAATGAGAACCTCCTCGCCGGTCCATGCGGCCACGCCCTGGTCACGCTGCTCCAGCGGCGAGCTGGCGATGGGACGCCAAGACCCCGAGGTCGGGTCGTCGATGGTCGGTCCGACATCCGCGATCCGAATCGTCGGCGGTCGGTCCGGCCACCACGTGATCTGGGTCGTCGTCGCCGGTGATGCTCAGCAGCCCGCCGACGAGACCAACGATGACGATCGCTGCGGCCGCACCCCCGAACCGACGGCGGCGTCTCACATGCTCACGCCCACGGCGGACCGTTCGGTCCAGCGCCTCCGCCGTGCGAACCGAGACCTCGGGCAGACCTGTCGAGTCGAGGACGTCGTCAACGCTCATCGGTCACCTCCTCGCGCTCACCGAGCGCTGCAGCAAGCGTGGACTTGGCACGGTGGAGGTGGACCCGCACGGTCGCTGCGCTACACCCGAGCGACTCCGCCACCTCAGCGGTTGACCAACTGGCCAGGTGGTACAGCACGACGCAGGCGCGCTGCCTGGCCGGCAGGTCCTGCAGCAGCCGGACCAGATCGACGTTCTTGGCTGCGGTGTCCGCAGGATCGGCACCCGGCGATGGTTCGGGAACCGGGCGACGGTTGCGCTCAGCGAGGCGTACCGCGTCACGAATGGCAACCCTTCGTACCCAGGCTCCCGGTTGGTCGTATCCACCGATGCGGCGCCAACGGGTGAACGCCTTGAGGAACGCCTCCTGGGCAACGGCTTCTGCGTCCTCGACCGACCCGACGATCGGCGCCACGACCCGGACCACGCGCGCGTAGTCGGCAAGGAACACCTCCTCGAAGTCCGATCGCAGTCCATCCACTGATCTACACAGTCGCAGGCTGACCAGGACGTTTACCGCGTCCGGAAGAAATTCAGCCGCAACACGCGGTTCAAGCCGCCTTTCTCGGCCTACAAGGGCATGGAGCAGCAGACGAGTGCATTCGCGCAAACGGGTGGGCGAACACGACCTCTGGCACGACCGTTCGCACGACCCCGGTGTGGATGGTGGTCGTCGTGATGCGGGTGACGACGCTCAAGGTGCCAGCCGCGAAGGTGGGCCGGCTGCTCGCCTACTACGCGGGGCTCGCCGAGGACCCGGAGCGGCCGGGCCCGGCGCGTGGGCCGGTGGACTACTACCTGGATCCGGATGAGCCGCCGGGCCGCTGGTGGGGTGATGGCTGTGCCGCTCTCGGACTGGCCGGCCCGGTGGACGGGGCGGACCTGCGGTCCTTGCTCGAGGCCGAGGACCCCCGAACCGGTGACCGGCTGGGTCGCCGGTTCGGGAACGCATCTGCCCGGGGGTTCGATGCGACGTTCTCGGCACCCAAGTCGGTGTCGGTGCTGTGGGCCCTGTCGCCGGACCCGTGGGTGCGGGCCGAGGTGCTCGCCGCCCACGACGCGGCCGTCGATGCAGCGATGGGCTGGTTCCAACGCCATGGGGCGGTGACCCGCCGGGGCACCGATGGGTTGTTCCAGGTCGACACGCTCGGGGTCACCGCGGCGCTGTTCCGCCAGCACACGTCGCGGACCGTCGATCCTCAACTCCACACCCATGCGGTGATCTCATCGAAGGTGCAGGACGAGAGCGGCGGCTGGTTCGCTCTTGATGCCCGGTTCCTGAAGCGTCAGCAGCGCACCATCGGCTGGATCTACGACGCCGCCCTTCGGGGTGAGCTGACCGCTCGGCTCGGGGTCGAGTGGCGTGAGCACGACGGGATGGTCGAGGACCTGGCCTGCATCTCGGCCGATCTCCGTGACGGGTTCTCCAAGCGCAGCAACCAGGTCGCCGAGAAGCACAGCGAGCTCATCCGCCGGTGGAGCGCCAGCCATGACGGCGCCGATCCAGATACGAGGACCATCGCGTCCCTGGAACGAGACGCTGCAAAGAAGTCCAGGCCCGACAAGGAGCACGGGATCGACGCGGCCGTGCTCCGGGCTGAGTGGGTCGACGAGGCTCGACGGCTCGGTCACGACCCGGAACACCTCATCGCCAAGGCGATCACCTTCCAGGGGTGGCCCGACGGTCGAGTCCACGACGAGGACCTGATCGACGAAGCACTGCTTCATGCCAGCGATGAGGCGTCGACGTGGCTGCGAGCCGATCTGGCTCGTCACCTCGCCACGATCATCGAACCCTACCGGTGCCCGACCGCCGTAGCGGTCGTCGAGGAGATCGACCGCCTGGCCACCCTGGCCGAGAAGCGCTGCACCGCCCTCGGCCCCGAACGCAACGACACCAGCCGACACAGGAGGGACGGGCGACCCCTCACCGAGCACGTCACCGACCGACGGTTCACCAACCCGGGGGTCTTCCGACAGGAGGAAGAGCTTCAAGCTTGGGCCGCCAGCCATACCCGCCCGGTCGGATCGACCGCTGATCCTCAGCGAGCTGCGGCCCTGGCCATCGCCGGGCACGATCAGCTCGTGGTCGTGGTGGGACCGGCAGGCACGGGCAAGACCCACACGACCGCGGTCGCGGTCGGGGTGCTGCAGGCACGTGGCCGACCGGTGGTCGGGCTCGCGCCCTCGGGCAAGGCCGCCGACGTCCTCGCCACCGAAGCCCACTGCCCCACCGACACCGTCGCCGGGTTCCTCACCCGCAACCGGGGCCGGCCGACACCCTGGCCTGCGGGCACCACGGTTCTCCTCGACGAAGCGGGCATGGCCGCGACCGCGGATCTGGCTCGGCTCGTCGACCTCGTGCGCCTCAACCGATGGCGGCTCGTCGCCGTGGGCGACCCGGCAGCTCGCGTGCGCCCGGGGGCGCCCCTGGGCGACCCCCCACCCGCCCACCCCCCGGCCCCACTGGGAAGCGCCCAGCCTCGGCTCCGCCCGGCGACCCCGCAGCCCCCCCCCCCCTCGCCCACCCAGCTGGTCGCCACCCCGTCGCCCGAGCACACCAGAACCATGGGGCCGCCGGCCGACCGGATCACCACGAACACCGCCGAGACTGCGGCCCATAACCTCCGGCTCCGCCATCCCCGGCCAGGGCCGCGGCACCACCGGGCGACCCGCCACCCGCGCAACGATCCACAGCCCCCCCCAGGGCGAGAAGGTGCGACCGCCAGCCTGGACCGTCGCCGCCACCCCCCGACGGGCGATCACCGCCCCACGGGCGCCCCCCCCCCGGCCCGCCACGCGACGGCTGGGCGGTCACCGGGTACGGCAACCAGGGCGACACCGTCGACATCGGAATCGCCGTCCTCGAAGGCTCCGCCAGCCGCAACCATGCGTACGTAGCCATGACCCGAGGTCGTCAAGCCAACCATGCGCTCGTCGTCGACGCCGACGACACCACCGACCCCGCCGATCGTCTCACCGACATCATCACCAGGCCCAGCACCGTCGAGTCCGCGCTCGCCGTCCAAGCACGTCTCCACCGTGAAGCCGGCATCGAGCCGTCCGCCGACCAACGTCGGGTCCAGCGCCCCAGCCGGCCCGAGACTTCCCCACCCGAGCCGTCCCCGCAGAGTGAAGCCGACCGACTCCACCAAGAGAAGGTCGACGCCGCCCGAGCGCGCCTCGACCGCGCTCAACACCGACTCACCCACTCCAGCCCCGACCGCGGGCTCGGCCTGTGACCGGTCGACCCGCCCACAGACACTCAGCGCTACCCTTGGATCGTCACCGGCTCGCTGCCCGCATGGTGACGACCGGCGAACCAAGGGCGGCCTCCTGACACCCAGCACCGACGTGCTGCCGTCCGAGGGGGTCGCCCCGTGGCGAAACGCACCCGCAAGCCCATTGCCGTGTTCGAGCACGGCACCCGCATCTACGCACCCGTGGAAGGCGAACGACGACACCGCATCGTCGCCCGCGACGCCGCCACCGGCGAGCGCCTGTTCATCGCCGCCGGGTCCGAACAGGCGGCCCGGCTCCGCGCCCGCGAGATCGAGGAGCGACTCGAAGCAGCCGCGTCGATCCGTGAACCCGACCGGTGGTCTCGCACCGTCGAGGACCTCGCCTGCCGCTACGTCGACGACCACCTCACCACGAAGTCGAACCGGTACCGGGAGAAGCACGAGTACCTCCTCCGAGCGTGGATCCTCCCCACCATCGGCAGCCGGCCGGTGATCGAGTGGAACTCCGCCGAGAGCGACCGAGTCCTCGCCTCGGTCCGCAGGGCCGGACGCTCCGACGCGCTCGTCCAGGACGTCGGCAGCGCCATGCGCGCTCTCGTCACCTACGCCCGGCGCCTCCGCTGGCTCACCGCCGCGACGACGACCCCATGTGGCTCGTCAGCTACTCCCCAAGTCCGCCCGCCAAGGCGAGACCGCAGCCTTCATCCCCCGCTCCACCCTCCCCACCGACGATCAATGCGCTGCGTTGTTCGCGGCCATGGCCGAACAGGGACACGGACGCTGGGCCCTCGCCATGCGACTCACCCATCGAGCGGGGCTCCGCTGGGGCGAGCTCACCGGCCTCCTAGCCGGCGACATCGAGTTCGAGCCGAACCGGATCGTGCACGTCCACCGAGCTGTCGAGCAGACCTCCGCCGGCCCACCGACGCTCAAGACCCCGAAGAACGGCAAGACCCGAACGACGATCTTCCCCAAGAGCCTCGCCGACGACCTCGCCCAACTCGTCGCCGACGTCACCGCCGAACACGGCCCCACCGGCCTGCTGTTCCCGAACCGCCGCAGTGGCATCGCCCGCCGGTCGTCGTTCCAACAGGTCTGGATCAAGGCCGCCGACGCCGCAGGCTGGCCGATGACCGCGCCCCTACGCCGCACCACCGGCTACGGCGAGCACGACAAGGGCTGGCGGTGGACCGGCTCGGCCAGGTGGACCGTCCACGACCTCCGCCACGTCGCCGCCTGTTGGATGCTCTTCGACCTCGGCCTCGACCCCGCCATCGTCGCCGAGAAGCTCGGCCACGCCGACCCCGCCTTCACGGTCAAGCGCTACGTAGGCGTGAGGGGCAACCCCGACCAACGGGCGACCGAGGTCACCGAGGGCTGGTGACTGGTGGACAACCGCCGCTTCCCCAATACGCCCGGAACTGGCGTCCGGGGGCAGTCGACTTAGGAGGCGAGCCGATAGGCGAGCCGACCAGACAAGCACGGTGGGTGAACCGAGGCGCCAGCCGAGGTCCGACAACATCGACGCGACGACGGGCGGACCTATCCGCTCGAGTTCTTAGGCTCCGGTACGTGGCGCGGATCGAGACGAGCGACGCACGGGCTCTTGGGGTGAGCGGAGGAGCCAGAAGCGTCCGTCTGACCTTCGCCGTCGCTCTCGGACTTGTCGCCATGGTGTTGGTTGCGCTTGGGATCCAAGCGGCGCAGCGGGAGCCGACATGTGGTGGGGTGACCATGGGGCCTGGGGATACCTGCGAAGTCGGAGTTCAGCAGGACGGGTCGTTCACGACATACCCCGAAGGCCGCGCGGAGGACCAAGACGCCAGCCAGAGATTCCTCGTTGTCGGCGGTCTGTCGGCGGTATGCGCGGCCGGTCTTGTCGCAGCGGGAGGCACTCGACGGCCCAGTGTTTCCCAGCGGACTTCCGACTAGCGCCTCCGATCGGGTGCCACGAAAGTGCCGGTCTCCACAGGACCGCAAGCCATCGGTAGGACCCCCCTGTGAACGCGAGTTCTCAGGGGCTCACTACTCCCTCGGGGTCAACGTGCGGGCGGATCAGATCGGGCAACCTGGACGGATGCGACCTGACCGCTCCCGCAACGCCGAGGAACCGATGTCCCCTGGCAATCGTCGAACCAGCGTGTGCCACAGAACCTTGCTCGTCGGCATCGCCATCACCGTCGCCCTCGCCGCTTGCTCGAAAGATGACACCGCAGATCCGCTGAGCGGGTGCGATCCAGGACGGCTGAGAATTTCGCCGCCAGAGGTCATCGTCGATGAGCGAGCCTCCCAGATGGGATTGCTGTTCATCTCGCATCGGTCTTGTGGCTTCTCCGCTGACGGGTCCGGCTACCTGGGCGGAGACCCACCTGTCGTCCCTGTGGCTTCCGCTCTCGAGGTCCGCGTGCCCTCCGGCTTCGAGACCAGCTACTCCCTCGAGGCCTACGACGAGCACCGCGCGGCGCTCACGGATGTGGCGACCGACGATGATCAGACTTTCGCTATCGGTCGCCCAGATCCCGGCTGCTACGACCTGGTCGTCGACGTACTCAAAGGCGACCACCAGGGCCGGTGGGAGACCCGGCTCGATGTTGCGGGCGGAGGGTGCCCGTCAGAGAACCGGTGAACTTCTCGCGCTCTGCGCCGGTTGGCCGTGAGCACCAGCCCGGGTAGGGGACGCCGTGGCTGAGCTCTGTGAGAATGCCGACGTGCGCCGAATCCTGCTTGTGATCGCCCTTTCATTGCTGGTCGGGTGTGGTGACGAGACTCCGAGCGCCTCAATCGAGGATTTCTGTTCCATCGTGCGGGAGCTTGAGGGCGCCTCGGATGCATCGCTCGCCGCCGTCTTCGGTCAGGGGTTTGATGCACCAGTGCTGACGCCTTCGCAGGTCGAAGAGGCGTTCGATCGCCTGCGAGGCATCCAGGGCCGCCTGAGCGAGGCGGCACCCGACGATGCACCGGAGGCGATCGACCGCTACGTCGACATTCGTTCCGACTACATGGATGCAGTAGCGGAGCGCGGTTTCGACCCCGACCCCGCCACCCTCGACGGGGACGATCCCCGAGTTCTGGCCTGGCAGGACGAATCGACACGGGTCCTCGAGGAGGAGATCGGCAGCTACGCCGAGTCGACCTGCCAGCCTGATTGAGGGCCTCGTCGGCGAGGATCACTCAGGTGACGACGCCTCGGGGATCGTCGAGCCGACGACCGGCCGCGCGCCCGGCATTCCTGATGTGCCGGACGGTGATGGCGATGCTGTTCTGTCGAGCCAATGTTGCGCCTCGCGTGACGCTCGACACATTTCTGGCACAAGTTCTGGCACAGATCGCATCGGTACGGGAGAGAACTCGCTGGTACGGGAGGTGCCTGGAGAGACGGCTCCGCTCCCCTGTCAGTCCACGGAACGGCAGGTCAGAACGACGAAACCCCCTGCCTGAGCAGGGGGTTTCGCTCCGAGCGGACGACCGGATTCGAACCGGCGACCCTCACCTTGGCAAGGTGATGCTCTACCAACTGAGCCACGTCCGCGTGGGTTGGTCACCCTAGCAAAGGGCTTCCTGGCACCCAAAACACGCTGGGGTTCACCCGCCGGATCGAGCTCTGATCCTCTGAGCCATCTCCACGGCCAGCGGGCGATCGGCGATCTTGTCGACCACGATCTGACGGCCCTGGTTGATCAGGGTGAGGCTGGCGGTCTTGTCGTCCTGCCATCCCTGAACTTGAAGCGCCGAGTCGAGGGCGAAACGCTCCACCACCGGACGCCACTGGCGCTCATCGGCCAGGACCAGAGCCCGATCCGTGAGCACCAGTACCGCGACGTTGGCATCGAGCTTGCCGACCACCACCGACTCGACCACCTCGTCTGGTTCCAGGACCGCTCCCGCCACCGCAAATGCGACACGAGCGTGCTTCCGCGGTGTGTTCCCAACGCGGGATGCTGCCGTGCCCAGCCCGTTGGGGTCGCTCGGCCCGGTGGGCATCGGTACCGCCGGGGGTGGCATTGGCGCCGGGATGGCGCCGGGCTGGGGACCCGCCTGACGGCACGCCGACAAGCGCGGGCGGAGCAAAGCCAGCAGGTGGAGGCGGGGTCGAACCCGATGGTGACGGCGGGACCGAGCCTCCCGGAGGCGGGGGTGGAACCGAGCCTCCCGGAGGAGGTGGGGCCAGCCCTGGAGGCGGCGGAACCAGGCCCGGCGCCGGAGGGGGCGCCATGCCGGGCGCCGGAGGGGGCGCCATGCCCGGGGCTGGAGGCGCAAATGCCCCGGGGGGAGGTGGAGGAACTGCACCGACTGGCGGGGGCGGAACCATTCCCGAGGGAGGAGGTGGAGCAACCCAGCCACCCGATGGTGGTGGCGGCACCGGCGCAGGGGGCGGCGGATCCAGGCCCGGAACGGGAGGTACGACTCGGACGGCGGCGGCGTCACCGAGGCCTCGAACGGTGGTGGCGGCACCGACGCCGGAGGCGGCGGAACCACATCCGGTGGCAAAGCCGTTGTTGAGGTAGGCGTGAAATCCGTCGGCAGCGCTTGTGACAAGGCAGGCTCGGGCTGGGCCGCTTCCGCCTCGGCCGTTGGAGGGGTCCATGTCACAGGCTCGGCCTCAGTTCCTTCCGGGCCAGCGGAACCAAGGGAGCCAGCATCCACCGGGCCAGACTGGTCCGGTTGTGAAGGCGGAATCATCTCGTCGGCAGATCCCGGGGATGGGACGTCGCCCACCGGCGACGGTTCGCCGAGGGTCGTGGGCGTGACCTCGGCAGCGGTCACCTCCTCCACCGCGGTCGGGGCCGCAGCCGCGTTCTCCGCGAGACCCCCGTCGGTCTCCGGTGCCAACTCATCATCGAACTGGACTGGGGCCGGGAACGTAGGGGACCCAGGTTCGCCGAACACGGGGGCAGCGTCTGACACTGGAGGGGGCACCGGCACCGGGACCGGTTCGGAGGGAATCTCGATGTCGATCTCCGCCTCACCGAGGAGCACCGAATCCATCGGCGGTGGAGGCGGAATCACGGGGTCGCTAATCACCGGCGGGGGTGGCATCGGCGGTGCCGGAGGAACAAGCCCACCCGTCGTGGGCGGGGGCGGCGGCAATGCGAAATCGGGAAGGGGCGGGGGTACGGCCCCTACGCCACCAGGCAGAGGAGGCACCGCTGCGCTCGAGGGCGGCGGCAGCACCTCACCGGTGGGCGGCGGCGGCGGAGGGGCCACCGCACTCGGCGGTGGCGGGGGTGGCACGACACCACCGACGGGAGGAGGCGGTGGGGGCGCCACGCCGGCGGGGGGCGGAGGAGGTGCCAGACCAGCGGGCGGCGGAGGCGGCGTGCCGAACCCTGGCGGGGGTGGCGGTGCCACCCCCGATGCGGCCGGCGGCGGTGGTGCCGCTGCCGGCTGTAGCGGCGAACCGCAACCCATGCAGAACTTCGAGGTTTCCTCGTTCTCTACTGCACACGTGGGACAGATCATGTGGTGAGCCCTCTCGCCTCCGGCACCGTTGGGCGCAGCGTAGGTGACGGGCCGCACCGTCGTGACCAGAACTGCGGTCTGACAACCGCGATCGTCGGACCCCAGGTCCAGACCATTCGAGCCGAATCCAGTCGTCCTCGCTGCGAGGCTGTGAAGACCGAGGCTCTGCCTCGATTCGCCATGCCGTGCTTCTGGGTCGGCCCGCCTACCGGCTCGCCTCCTAGAGACTTTCGTCGGCGGAAAGTGCCTTGGTGATCAGCTGCTTCCCTTCAGCCGACAGCGAGATCATCTTGACTGCTTCGAGGGCTTGCTCGCTCATCTTGGCTGCGGTCCGGCGCAGAACCTCGATGATCTTGGCCTCACCAAGCTGTAGGGCCAGCTCGTCGAACTGGAGCTCCATAAACACCAGGCACAGAGCGTCCTCGTGAAGCTGAGCTCGCGGATCATCGCTGCGCAGCCGTTCCTTGGCGACGATCGCCACCGCCTCGGCCACCACCGGATCTGGACATCTGGCGTCGGTCAAGATCGCCCGGAGCTCCTCGGCCTGTCGGACCTTTTGGGCCGATCGCCACTTCAGGTAACCGGCCCTGCCTTCTGGGTAGTCGGTGCGGGGTGACACCCACCGGCGCAGGTGATGGGCTCGGGCTGCGATCAACTGCGCAGGTGTGGCATCAGGGTCGAGTACCAGCGCCCAATGCCCCATGCGATCGGCGTGCACCAGCTCCTTGGCCCGCAGCTCCCCGTCAAAGTTCACGGTGACCGGATCCGCGCTGTTCGCCGCATCGATCGCTTCGATCGCATCCCTGAACCACTGGGGCTGTGACAGAGCCATCGACGACACGGTCATCGGGCCTTCACCGGTCCCCGAACAGCCGATCAAGGTCGAGCACCAGATCCGGGTCCTCCACAGGCTCCGATTCGGGCACAGCCGCCGTCAGAGCATCCACGGGTTCAGCCGCCTCATCGAGGAGGTGCGTCGGCGGGGCAGCGACGAGTTCGGGCTCCGGTGGCGAGACCTCGATCAGACGAGCGTCCATGGGCTCGGGTTCCGGGAAGGCTTCGAGGTGTTCGGGGAGGGGCTCGGGTTCCGGGAAGGCTTCGAGGAGTTCGGGGAGGGGCTCAGGTTCGGGCTCGGGTCGTGGAGGTTCCAGGTCAGCCGCAGGCTTCCTCGGCTCTGGGGTTTCGGAGGCGGAGGGTTCGACGATCGGGGTCCCCGTCGGCTCGGATTCGGGTTCGAGTTCACTCTGATCGTCAACTCCAGACGCGCCTGTCTCGGGCTGGTCGAGGGAGGTTCCCAAGCGGTTGGGCGTGTCGTGTTGGGCGACCATGCCTCCCCGTTCGCGTCGCCCCCCGCTCGAGCGACGGACCTCGGCCCTTCGGTGACCGACACCGGTCTGCACCGGTCGAGTCTGGCGCCAGTATCTGATCGTCAGGACGCTCAGCGCCACCGCCACTGCCACCAAGCCGGCCACGACCGCCCACACCTTTCGGTTCTCGGCCTCGGAGCTACCCAACTCCTCCTCTACCACTGGGACAGATGTGGACCCGACCGTCGTGGTCGCACTCGTCTGGGCCTGCTGCTCGGCGACCAAGACCGAGAGGGGAAGCGACGAGGCCGGAGCCGGCGACATCACCGTGAGCGTCGTCGCCAGGACCAAACCGGAGGCCAGAGTCACCAACGACCATCGCGTGTGCCGGTCACGACCGACCCGGGCTCCGGGCTGATGACGAGGTGCGGTGCGGTCGGCGGTCACGGGAACTGGATCGTACCGGCGGTGGCCCAGACCTCGTGAACCCGGGACGCCGCTCAACGTTGGTGATGCGGACACCAGTAGGTGGTTCGCCCGCCGATGGTCTGGCGGCGCAACGGGGTGGCGTCGCTGGGGCAGGTGCCGTCGCGATGGCGCTGTGGGTGTAGGTCCCCCTGGTTCGAACCACCCCGTGAACCGAGCACCGCAACCGTTGATCGCACCGTCTCGGCCAGGTGATCGACCTCGTTGGAGCGGAGACCGCCAGCCGGGCGGTCAGGGCGGAGACCAGCTCGCCACAACGACTCGTCCACCAGCAGGTTTCCCAGCCCCGCCAGTCGGGACTGATCGAGGAGGCGGGCCTTGAGCGGACTGGACGAACCGGCAAGCGCACGCTGGAGCTGGGCGGCTGTCACCGATGCTGCGTCGGGACCGAGGCGCCGCACGTCTGGGTCGAGCTCGACACCACCCAATCGACGAGGATCGGTGACGCGCAGACGACGTCGGTCGTCGAGAACCAGCGCAGAACCGATCCCAGGCTGGGTCGTCCCGACCGGGCGCGTACTCCAGTCGATCGATCGGCCCGTCGTCGTCGAGGAGCAGCCGTCCCGTCATCCCGAACCTGAGACCCAGCAACGGTCGGGTCTCACCTACCGATACGGTCAGCAGCTTGCCTATCCGTCTCGTGCCCGCAACGGTGGCCCCGGTGAGAGCATCGGTCACCTCCAGCGCTGTGACCCCCTTCAAGAACCACTCGTCGGGGGTCTCGACGTGTTCGATGCGACACCCGACGACGGTCTCGGCCAGCAGCCGGTAGGCCTCAACCTCCAACAGCTCGGGCATCGACCTGGCTCAGCTCGTCGCTCGGTCGAGGGCCTGCGCGAAGTCGGCCACCACGTCGTCTGGATGCTCCAGCCCCACCGACACGCGAATGGTGCCCTGACCGATGCCATTTGCTGCCAGCTCATCGGGCAGGAGGTTCACATGGGTAGTCGAGGCCGGGTGGGTCACCAGCGTCTCGGGTCCCCCCAGAGAGGTGGCGTGCTGGGCGATCCTCACGGCCTCCACGAACCGCCGTCCCCCCTCCAGGCCGCCAGCCACATCGAAGGTGACGAGGCTTCCCCCCGACTCCATCTGACGGCAGGCCAGATCGTATTGAGGGTGAGACGGCAGGCCGGGGTAGCGAACCTCGGACACGTCCTGGCGTTGTTCCAACGTCGAGGACAGGGCCAGAGCTGTATCGCACTGCTGTCGGAGCCGGACCGGCAAGGTTCGGATTCCACGAGTGGCGTTGAGCGCATCGAAGGGTGATGCGCACGCTCCTTGGAGTACCGCGAATCCCCAGAGCCAGTCGATCAGCTCCCGACTTCCGGCCACCACCCCGATGGTGGCGTCGTTGTGCCCGGCAATTCCCTTGGTGGCCGAGTGCACCACCAAGTCGACGCCGTGCTCCAGGGGGCGCTGCAACAACGGTGTGGCGAACGTACTGTCGACAACGGTGACCGGGCCCCGAATCGCACCCACTGCGCTCAGGTCGACCAGATCGAGGCGAGGATTGGCCGGTGTCTCGGCGAACACCATCGTGGTCTTGCCCGGGCGAATCGCAGCGGCAAAGGCGTCGGGGTCGGTGCCATCCACGAACGTCACGTCGATACCGAACCGGGGGCAGACCGCCTGGAATAGGAGCTGAGTGGCGGCATAGAGCTGGCGTTGGGCCACGATGTGGTCCCCCGCTGAACACAGGCCGAGCACCACACCGCTCACCGCGCCCATGCCAGAAGCGAAGGCACGAGCGGCTTCAGCACCTTCGAGGTTCGCCACCAGTTCCTCGAAGCCACTGACGGTCGGATTTCCGTAGCGGCCATAGAAGCGGTCGGGCCCCACCGTGGTGGCCATCGCCCGTGCCTCGTCGACGGTTGCCGCCGAGAAGGTCGACGTGGCCCACAGGACCGGGGCCAGGGAGCGGTCATCACCGACACGCCCAGCCCTGATGGCTCGGGTCTGGGCATGGAGGGCTTGAGGCTCGGTGGGGTCAGTGGGCTCGGTGACGGTCATTTCGGGTCGGACTCCAGGAATGGGACGAGGGCGGTGGCCACCTGTTGGTGGTCGATGAGGAAGGCGTCGTGGCCGTGAGGGCTGTCGATCTCGTGGAACTGGGCGCGTCCGCCCGCGGCCACCACCCCCTGGGCCAGCTCCCGTTGTTGGTATTCGGGGTAGAGGATGTCCGAGGTGATGCCCATGGAAAGTACCGGGGCCGTGATCCGGGCCAACGCTGCTCGCATGCTGCCCCGACCCCTGGACAGGTCGTGAAGGTCCATGGCCTTGGTGAGAAGCAGGTACGAATTGGCGTCGAACCGACGAGCCAACTTGGCTCCGTGGTAGTCGAGGTAACGCTCGACCTCGAAGCGTTGCCACAGCTCTATGCGGTCGGCGAGAGGGTCGACCGGCGCCCGGCCGAAGCGGTCGGTGAACACGTCGTCGCTCCGGAAGGTCACCTGGGACACCATGCGGGCCAGCGACAACCCGGCATGGGGACCGTCGCCGGGCTTGGCGTCGTAGTACCAACCGTTGCGCCACTTGGGATCGAGAGCGATGGCCCGACGCCCGGTGCTCCACCACGCGATCTGCTGGGCCGAGGCGGCCGCACACGAAGCGATAGCCACCAGCCGACCAACCCGGTCGGGGTACATGACGCCCCACTCCAACACCTGCATTCCCCCCATCGACCCTCCGATGACCGCGTGCCATTGACCGATGCCCAAAGCGTCGGCCAGCCGCGCTTGGGTTCGGACGATGTCACGCATGGTGACCACCGGGAAGTCCGGCCCGTAGCAGTGCGGCTCGTCGGGACGCGGAGATGCCGGGCCAGAGGTCCCCTGGCATCCCCCGAGCACGTTGGCACAGACCACGAACCACCGTTGCGTGTCGATGGCCTGGCCCGGTCCGATCAGGTCGTCCCACCAACCCGGTGTGGGATGCCCGTTGCCCGCTGGCCCCGACGCATGGGAGTCACCGGTCAACGCATGGCACACCAGGATGGCGTTGGTGCCATCGGGGTCTAGGTTGCCAAAGGTCTCGAACGCGACCGTGACGTCGCGGAGCTGACCGCCCCCTTCCAGCACGAAGGGTCGGTCGACCGCCATCCGCATGAACTGGCGCTGACCGAGCGGATCGCCTGGCCGCCACGCCCCGGTGGCGGGCAGGGTGGATGCGTGGGGCTGGATCCACGGTGGGGGCGACAACGGGGACCCGTCGGCCCAGTGGGCGACGCTGTGGTCCATCGACTCATCCTCCTGCTCGGGGGGCGGGTCACCGGGTGCCTGCGCCGGGCGAACCCGGACACTTCGTTGCCGACCTGCGCCGACCACATCCCCACCCGAGGGTGGGAGGGCACCTTGGGTGTCCGTCCCAGGTTGCCGGACCCGGTCTCCCGGGCCGCTCATGATGACGACCTAGAGCGTAGGTCAAAGCCGAGACCATCGATGCAACGAGTTGTCGCGCGCTCCTAACGGCTGGTTCTGGTCATCCGTTCCGGAAGGCGCGACCGCCACCAACGCTCGAGTTCGGTGTCGGGTCGCCGCCCGAAAGCGGCCGCCATGGACGAAGCGAACAAGTCGATGTGACCGGCGCTCAACGCCCGAGCACCGGCATCCCACGACTCCTCGTCAATCGGTGTGGGTAGGGCCAGCAGCGACGCAACGGTTGCCCGGATAGCACAGGCCGACCTGCCGGCCCCCGCGCCCCAACCCATTAGGACCGATGTGGCCACCGGGGAGCAGACGACTGCCGCCACCCTCCACAAGAAGACTTCGTCGGTTTCCGGATCTACCTCCTCGGTTTTGACCATGCCGTGCGCAAGGGTCGGCTCGCCTATCTGCTCGCCTCCCAGGAGTCCCATTCCTTCGTTGACCCGACGACGGAGGACGACGGTGGGCGTCGATGGCAGCCACGAACCGATCAGATCCACCGCCGCTTCGCCTACCCGGGTCTGGCTGGCCACCACTACCTTCGGGCCCCGGGTCGACGCCGCCCACACCGCGGCCCGCCCGCCAGCTGCGGCCAACGCCGCCCGATCCACCACGGGTCGAGACCACGACTGGCCCCCGAATCGGGTCGCACGCTCACCCCACCACAGCCCCGGATCGACCAGGCCCGAGGTGACTAGGGGTGCCAGCGTCGCGGCAGGTC